>QNAO01000011.1 GCA_003641785.1 Thermotogae bacterium | reverse complement strand
TGGCTACTACTCTCGCCACACGCCTCGAAACGTCGTTCCACGAATCTTCAAGAAATTCCCCATTGGGAGTTTTCACAAAATATCTGTCTTTGAGTATCTTCATTGCATTCTGCGAAGGTTTTAGTGTGCAAAATTTTGCGACAATGTCCGAATACATGAGAAATAACCCCCTTCTGGGGGTAATTATACTATATACAGTGGTATGTGGTATGTGGTAGGGAGACACTACACATTGTATTTTTCAGTTAGCACACTATATGCAAGCGTCTTCAGAAACGCCGTTATATCCACGTACTCAACTGGTATTGCACAATTCAGCGTCACGGGCGCAAAACACAGTATACCCCTAATACCCGCCTTTTGTAAATCATTTGCCACGGCTTGAGCAGAGCTCGCTGGGACAGCCAAGATCGCAAGATCTGCTCCCTCACGACCTACGAAATCTCTCAGGCTAGCCATATCCAGAATCTTAAGGCCAGGAAGCAGCTCTGTACCAATCTTTCTTTTATCTGTGTCGAAGACAGCTACGACCTTGAAGTTGTTCTTTTCTAAAGCTCGAAAACGGGCTATCGCTTTTCCTATGTTTCCCGCACCTATAACTATTACTTTCCATTGTTTGTGCAGTCCAAGAATTTTAGTAATATCGTTCAAAAGACTTTCGACTTCATATCCCACACCGCGCTTCCCGAACTTACCAAAGTGCGACAAATCCTTTCTAATTTGACTATCTTTCAAATGCAATCTTCTCGCGAGCTTTTGTGAAGATACATACTTAACTCCTTCGTTTTTAAGCCTTTCCAAACATCTGTAGTAAACTGGCATTCTTTTTATAACCGGTCTGGGAACCTTCACACACACACCCCCTGTACTCACTACTTCCTATTCAGCGTTTTTCGTTAAAGCTTTCACAACATATTTTACATTGAAAGCCCGTGCAATGTATACTTAAATTTTGGAGGTGAGAGTTGTGATTCAGACCAATAAGGATAAACTGGTCATGATCTCTGTTCAGGGGACGATCGTCAAACCTGAACATTCCGGTAGGCACTCAGTGGGACATGCGGGGGAAATATTCATGGTCCCTGGTACTGGTGGTATAACTTACAACATCAAAGTAGGGGATCCAGCGTTTGGTTGGGCAGCTGATCACGTTGAACCCGGTGTTTCTACCATAGCGGATCAGGAAAAGAGAACCAGTGGTCCAAATCGCGGTTACAATTTCTACGCTTGCATCGGAAATGAAGCAAGGATCGTCAGTGGCGATGCGAAGGGAGCTACCGGTATTGTTACAGGTCATCACGGAGGAGCCGAACACGTGCTCATAGATTTTCCGGATGAAGCCCTTGAGAAATTGACCCTCGACGATAAGGTTCTCATAAGGGGGTTTGGTCAGGGATTGAAACTCGTAGATTACCCGGATATACACATTTACAACCTCGATCCAGGTCTGTTCGAAAAAATGAACATCGAGGAGAGCAATGGGGAACTTCTCGTACCAGTGGCAGCGGTGATCCCCGGAATGCTCATGGGCTCAGGAGTTGGCTCTACCAGCATAGGTACAGGCGATTACGATATTATGACCTCAGACCGTAAGGCTCTACAGGAACATGGGCTTATGAACCTGAAGTTTGGTGATATCGTTTTAATACAAGATCACGACAACACATATGGTAGATGCTATCGAAAAGGAGCCGTGAGCGTCGGAGTAATAATACACAGTGACTGCAAATACGCAGGCCATGGCCCTGGTGTAACAACGATTATGACTAGTTCCTCAGGTAAGATTAAGCCTGTCTTAAGTTTGGAGGCGAACATAGCAAAGATACTTAAGATAGGAAGATTCCGTCAGAACTCGTAGCTCAACATTACAGAAACTGGTACTGACACTGAGTTGATGGTAACCTGGCGCAAAGGAATTTCCAGTCTGTAGAACTCAGCACCTGCGCCGGCGGCGATGGAAATGTTTTCTTGTAAAGCAAATATCATCTTACCGGCAGCACCAAAAGTGTAACCGGTAAGGTTACCATCACCAGAGAGCCCAAGAGGTGATAGACTTCCCGACGGACCGTAGGGTACAATTCGGGCGTTGCCAAGCACCTCAATAGTTGCAACATCCATCAAGTTGAACCTGTAGCTAGCCATGACACCAACCGAGCCAATATACGCGTTCAAATCTCCTCCAGCCAATTTCAGTATCATGCTATAAAACGCAGCAACTGCTCCTATTTTCAACCCATTTCTCATTCCATATTGAACAGAGAACTCTGGTCCAAATGTGACAAAGGAGGTACTGTTCTTCGACACACTCCCAACAACAACTTCACTGTTGAATCCATATCCAAGGGACATGGATGCCGAAACAAAGACCTGCGACAAAGCACATACGCTTATGAAAACTAATGCCAGTCCGAGTGCTCTTGTTTTCACAGAAACACCCCCTTTATCGAATTCTACCACCTAATCTTGCTTTATAATGTATGATCGATGGTTCGCAAAGTTGGGATATAATCTAATTACGATGAATCAGATATCTCGATGTCAATTTCATTTCAAAGAACCTCTTTCTGCACACACAAGTATAAAGATAGGCGGACCCGCTTCAATATTTGTTGTTCCACAAAGCATTGACACCTTGCTGTGTTGTATTCAGCAGCTTGGTTTTCTCTCACCCAGAATAATCGGAAACGGTACCAATGTAATAGCTCCCGATGAGGGTATCGATTGCGTGATCAAAACCTCTCAACTCACTTCCACAGTTGTCAAAGATAATGCAATAGAATCAGAATGTGGAACACCTTTAAGAAATTTGTGTAAATTAGCCCTTGAAAACGAGCTGCAAGGACTGGAGTTTGCATGGGGAATTCCCGGAACAATTGGTGGAGCAGTTGTGATGAACGCAGGAGCTTTTGGCAGTCAAATGTCTGAAATAGTTGAAGAGGTCCTAACCTTTGATGGAGAAAATATCTTTGTCCTCAAGGGCGATGCACTGCGATTTTCTTACAGAAGCAGTGTTTTTAGGGAAAAAGGATGGCTCGTTCTAAAAGTGAAAATCCGCTTAAAGCACGGTATAAAGGAAAACATACGGGATAGAATGCGTAGAATTATGAAGCAGAGATTCGAAAGTCAACCTCTCGACTTTCCAAGCGCTGGAAGTGTTTTCAAAAGGCCAACTGAGACCTTTTATGTGGGAAAAGCAATCGAAGATCTTGGATTAAAAGGACACGCGATAGGAGGAGCTGAAATATCCAAAAAACACGCAGGGTTTATCATCAATAGAGGAGGAGCGACAGCAGAAGATGTCAAGCGCCTTATTTCCTGTATTCAACAGAAAGTTTACACTCATTTTGGAGTTCTTCTGGAACCCGAGGTGGTCCTGTGGTAGAAGTACTGCGAACAGTTCAAAGCATGAATAAAACTCAGATCAATGTGAAAAGATCCATTTTCACTGCTTACATCGACAGATGCGATACCGTAGAAAAAGCAAAAGCTTTCATTCAGAGCGTTTCCAAAGCTAATCGAGACGCCACACACAACTGTTGGGCTTATAGAGTTGCTTCAGACAACGAATTTTCTGAGAACTCCTCGGATGCAGGAGAGCCTTCAGGCAGCGCAGGATTGCCAATTTTGAACACACTTAGAAAATCCAACCTCGGCAATATCTGCGTCGTGGTTAGTAGGCATTTTGGTGGTGTCAAATTGGGAATCAGAGGTCTTATAAACGCATACTCTGAGGTAACAAGGCAGGTTGTAGAATCCTCGAAGATCATTACCTTAAGACGATTGTTCAAGATGAGTATAGAAGTTGACTACCATTCTCTGGGACGTGTAATTGATTTCTTTAAACGCACAGAAGGACAGGTGCTTGAAATTAGACATTCCACAAGAGCCGTTGTGACTGGAGTTTCCACAACAGTTCCTGATCAGTTCACAGTTCAGGATCTGGAGAAAGTCTGGTGGGGGAGCTCGTCATGAAGCGCCATCTCGCTAACTTGATCATACTTACAGTATTTGCAATACTCTTTCTTGTAACATACTGGATGTACTCAGTCGAGAAAAATAACCTTCAAAAGGCAAAGCTGTCAATTAGAGGCTACGAGCTTTACGCCCAAGAACGCTACGGTGAACTGAGCGAATACATTGAAAAAAATCGCCTGTCTGAACTGAAATACCTGCTCATAAAGACCCAAGAAAGAAGTTTTCAGAACGATTTTTCAGAGGCAATAAGTGCCTTTAATCTGGGAAATTACGCAACTACGGTTGATATTATCAGGAAAATCCTTCAAAACATGCCACCACAGAAGCGAGACAGATACGACGACTGTCTCTATCTTTTGTCTCTGTCTTTAGTGAGATCTGAGAGATGGGAGGAAGCAAAGATAGAGCTTGAAGAACTCGCCGAAATGCAGGATTCTGAATTTCAGAAAAGAGCAATGGAGCTCTTAAAGGAAGTATACGAGAAAACAGGCGATGAAGGAAAGCTTCAAGGGTTATCAAAAAGACTGGAGGGAAATGAGCAGTGAAAAAGCTTTTTGGCACGGATGGTATAAGGGGTGTTGTGAACAGGGATATCACAGCAGAGCTGGCATTCAAGATAGGACAAGTTCTTGGCTTCCTCCATCCCGGAGAAAAATTCCTCATAGCCAGAGATACCAGGGAATCCGGAGAAATGCTTGTACACGCCGTTGTCGCGGGGCTTTCATCTCAGGGCGCTGATGTCTACAAATGCGGTGTGCTCCCAACTCCTGCCGTGGCAATGTTAACAAAACTCGACGGCTGCAAAGGAGTCGTCATCTCGGCTTCTCACAATCCGTACACGCACAACGGGATCAAAATCTTCAACGGTGGCTTCAAACTGCTTGATGAAGAGGAAACAGAAATTACCAAACTGCTGAAAGAAAACACTATTCCCAGGAACCATCAAATTGGTCGCATTTTTGAGTATTCAGAAAGCGAAGACAGATATGTGCAGCAAGTGGTTTCAATGTTCAAGGATAGCGATTTCAGAGGCATAAGAGCTTACGTGGATACGGCAAATGGGGCATCTTACAGAACAACACCAATGGTACTCCAGAATTTGGGAATAAACGTCACGGTTCATTACGCAGAACCAAATGGAAAGAATATAAACAAAGAATGTGGATCTCTACATCCACAAGCTCTTTCAAGAATTATGGAAAACGCTGACATTGGAATCCTTCATGACGGCGATGCAGATAGATGTATAATCATCTCTGAGGATAAAAGAGAGGTCAATGGAGACAAAATAATGGGCTTACTTGCTCCATTTCTACTTGAAGAAGGACGACTACCAAAAAAGACTGTCGTAGGAACAGTGATGAGCAATCTGGGTTTGGAACAATATCTTAAGGATAACGGCATACTGTTCTTGAGAACTCATGTTGGAGATAAATACGTGTTGCAGAAGATGCTTCAAACAACAGCTAATTTAGGAGGAGAAAGGTCTGGACACATAATTTTTCTTGATAGATCGACAACGGGAGATGGGTTGATAACCGCCCTTGAGTTCTTGAGATTAGTCGTCAAAACACGCAAAAGCGTCTCAGAGCTCAGTAGAACGATTCTCGATTTTCCTCAGATTACAGTTAATGTTGAAGTAAAAAATAAATCAGTTGCGCGATCTCCTCAGGTAACGGAGACTATAGAAAGTCTTCAAAGGCCTGATATAAGAATCATTGTAAGACCTTCTGGAACTGAAAATGTCGTACGCATCACGGTAGAAGGAAATCAACAGAGTGAAATCGAGAACATTGCCCATAAAATCGCTGCTGTAGTGCGTTCTTTGGATAGATTATCTGCACAGTAGTTCTGCAGGCTGTGTGATAATAATTTGAAACATTGGCGGAAAATATCTTCACCACAAGGAGGCGAAGCGAAGTTCCCTGATCAGAACAATGCAGGGTATGTGCACAAATATGGAACAGGTGGGTATCTGTCTTGGATCAAGTTCTATTTCGCTTTATTCACCTAATAGAGAACCGTTGTGGACACTTCACAAAGGAGATCCACTAACAGCGTTCAAGGAAGTCGTATCAAATCTGCCACCCACGGTATCAATAGCGGTAACTGGCAGAAAACTCAGAAAACACCTCAAAACGGCCGTGTTATCTGAAGCTGAGGCCACAGAGATCGCATACCAAGCCCTGAGAGACAAATACGGCACATTTGACGGCATAGTCAGCGCCGGAGGGGAAAATTTCACTCTTTACAAACTAAATGATAACGGATCCATCGCAACGGTGCTCACAGGCAGTAAATGCGCTTCGGGCACGGGTGAATTCTTCCTACACCAGCTGAAAAGAATGCAGATAGACCTTTCTGATCTGGACAGAATCAGAGCAAATGGTATCTACGAACTCTCTTCCAGATGTACAGTTTTCTGCAAGAGCGATTGCACACATGCTTTAAACAGAGGAATTCCCAAAGAGATGGTACTCAATGGTCTCGGGAAGGTTATGGCAGATAAGATTCTCAATCTGGCCAGATCAGCTGACTGCAGAAATGTACTACTGGTCGGGGGAACGACAAAGAATCATCTGATGATTAATCACCTGAAAGAATACTTGGACTTCGTCGTTCCAGCTGAAGCGGTTTACTTCGAGGCACTGGGAGCATACCACTGGCTAACAAAACATAACATTGCTCCTGTTGAAAAACGTGTTCTTCTGAGCGTGGAAAGAAAATCGACATTTGAGACGCTACCTGCTCTGAAAGAGTACTTGCCAATGGTCGAATTCAAAGAAATGGACAGAGGCGTGGCTACTTCAGGCGATAGGTGTGTTGTTGGTGTGGACGTTGGCTCTACGACGACAAAAGCGGTTCTTGTTAGATTAAAAGATAAGAAGATTCTCGCAAGTTGTTATCTGAGAACTTTGGGAGATCCCATAAATGCATCCATAAAATGCTATGAGGCAATAGAGCCTCAAATACCAGATGGTCTCGAGATAGTTGGAATAGGAATTACTGGTTCAGGCCGAAAAATTGTGGGTCTTCATGCGAAAACCAGAGCTGTTTACAATGAAATTATGGCACACGCGAGAGCAGCCGCGTTTTTCGACCCTGAAGTGGATACAATTTTTGAAATTGGTGGTCAGGATGCGAAGTACACTTTTTTGAACGAAGGAGTTCCGTGCGATTACGCTATGAATGAAGCATGTTCAGCGGGAACTGGCTCGTTCCTTGAAGAATCTGCAAAAGAATCTCTTGGCGTCGATTATACAAAGATCGCCAATTTGGCTCTGAAGGGAGAAAATCCTCCAAACTTTAGTGATCAGTGCGCGGCATTTATCAACAGTGACATCAAGACAGCTATACAAGAGGGAATATCCCGGGAAAACATATGTGCTGGGCTGGTGTATTCAATATGTATGAATTATTTGAACCGTGTTAAAGGTAACAGACCCGTTGGTAAGAAACTCTTTATGCAGGGCGGAACTTGCTATAACAGGGCTGTTCCCATAGCCATGGCCTGCTTAACAGGCAAGAGAATAGTCGTTCCCCCGGAACCCGGTTTGATGGGCGCATACGGGGTGGCCCTTATCGTCATGGATAACTTGCAAAATGGGACTCTCCAGCAGCAACGACTGACTCTAAGAGAACTCATCAACCGCAAGGTTAAGTACCTCACACCTTTCACCTGTCCCGGTGGTAAATCAAAATGCGATAGAAGGTGCACTATAACTCTAATAGAAATCGATGGCAGAAAAATCCCGTTCGGCGGATCTTGCAACATGTATGAAAACATCAGGCTTGAAAAACCGGTAGACACAGAGGACCTCGATTACACCGAACAACGTGAAAAGAGTGTTTTTTCAATTCCATCGGTAAGATCACGCTCCCAGCCATCCTATCAAACAGTTGGCATAAACAGATCTTTCACCATGAATACCCTCTTTCCGTTTTTCAGTACCTATTTTTCAGAACTCGGCTTTCAAGTTGTGTTGCCTGAAAAACCGGCAGATTCTGGTAAGGAGTTGATGGGAGCGGAGTTCTGTTTTCCCGCAGAACTCTCGCATAGATTTTTGAGGAGTCTCATAGATATGCGTCCCAATTACATATTTTTGCCAAGGATACGTGGCTACAGAGTTAAAAACTCAGAAAATTACAACGTGTTCTGTCCATTTGTCCAAAGCGAACCAGATTGGCTTCAAGCAGATCTTCCAGAAGTAAAGAATTTCAATCTAATTTCCCCTAATCTCGATTTTTCAGCGCCAAGAGAACATCTTCTATCACAAATGATCGAATTGGGAAAATTACTCGACACAAGCCCATCAGCATGCAAAAGGGCTTTCCTGCGCGCAGAAAGGGCTCAGCAGGCTTGGGAGGCACATCTCAAGAACTCGGGAAAGGAATTTCTAAAGAGAGTAGAAGAAGGCAAGATCGGTATTGTGTTCTTTGGGAGATCTTACAACGCCTTTACGAAGCACGCCAATCTTGGTATACCAAAAAAGGTTGCCAGCTACGGTTATCCTGTGATAAGTTTCGATGCATTGCCCTTTGAAGACGAAAAAGGTTACAAAAACATGTACTGGTCATGGGGAGAAATGATTTTAAAAGCCGCGAGGTTCGTCAGAAAGTACCCGAATTTGTATCCAATCTACATAACAAATTTCAGCTGTGGTCCGGATTCGTTCATCCTATCCTATTTCAAGGAAATAATGAAGGGCAAGCCTTCCCTCATCCTGGAACTCGACAGTCACACAGCTGACACGGGTGTGGAAACTCGTTTAGAGGCCTTTTTTGACGTTATCAAATATGCAAGTGTATCTCAAGACACACGCCGTTACAGCAAACCTTTGTCAGTGAAAATAAATCGTAAAGGCGTTTTGATCACACTCGAGAATGGAGAGACCACTGACTGGTCAGATAGTCGCGTAAGGGTTGTGTTCCCAACGATGGGAAAACTCGGAGTGAAATTCCTTGCTGCCGCTATAGAACACAAGGGAATCAAAACCGCTGTGTGCCCTGAGATTGGAGAAGCAGAATTCAAACTTGGTCGAGGTAACTCATCATCAAAGGAGTGTCTTCCACTGCAACTGACTTTGGGTAGCTTGATAAGATATCTCCAAAATCGACCCAAGGACGAGATAACACTTTATTTCATGCCGAGTACCTCTGGCCCCTGTAGATTCGGACAATACAATGTTTTCATGAAATTATGGCTGAAAGAAAACGGCATTAGAAATGTGGGATTGCTCTCGCTGAATTCTGAAAACGCCTATGGCGGACTGGGTTTGAATTTCACTTTAAGAGCCTGGGTTGCTGTGATCGTGTCAGATGTGTTTTCGGACGTGCTGAGAGCACTTCCTGCTCTCAATTCCAGTGAGAAAGCCATCAAGTCGATGGTTGAATCGTGGGAAACGCGAATCACGAATTCTCTAAGAAATGATTCGTTGAATGACGTTCTACACACAATTGACAAAATTGCCACCGAAATGTCCTCATTAAACCTTGCAAAAAAGTTTGATTCCGCTCCCAAAGTTCTGTTAACGGGAGAAATATTTGTCCGCTGGGATGAGTTTTCCAGAAAGCGCTTAGAAGATCTCTTTTCCAGTGAAGGAATTGTGATGCACATTTCGCCTGTTCACGAATGGATTTACTACACAGATTACCTGTTCAGAAAAAGGCTCATTTCCCCAGATTCAGGGGCTTTAGACCAAATTAAGAAAATGTTAGAAATCGCTGTGAAAAGATATTTTGAAAGAAGAATAAAAAAATCCTTTGCACGATCAGGCTTATACAGTTTTCGAATGACACGCGTAGATCAAATAATGAAAGTGGCTTCGAGCTTCTTAAATCCCGTGCTGACTGGCGAGGCCATTTTGACAATAGGCACCACACTGCATGAAGTCTTGGATTACTACGATGGGGTCATCTCCATAGGTCCGTTTGGATGCATGCCCAGCAGAATATCAGAGGCTATTATCAAGAGTGCTCTACATCGAGTTGGAAAAGCCAATGCACCGTTTGTGGCATTAGAAGCCGATGGTAATCAGTTCACACCTTCTATAGAAAGCAAGTTAGACGCCTTCATAGTTCAAGTAAAGAAGGCTTATCGAAGGAGGACAATGTCTTGAAAATAGGAATAGCGCAGATAAATCCGATCGTTGGAAATGTGGAAAACAACACAAGTAAGGTAATTAAAACAGTAGAGAAGCTGCTAAAAGACAAACCCGATGTAATACTCTTTCCTGAATATTCGATACCAGGATTCCCCCCGCACGGGCTTCTTTTATATTCATCTTATATCGAAGCATGCCAAAGAGCGGTAGAAACCGTTGCAAAGAGATTCGCAAGTATAAAAACGGCTGTTGTTGTGGGGTCAGTGGAAAAGAGTGGGAGTGATTTATACAACACCATGTTTGTCGTTAAGAGCGGCCGTGTTATAGGACGTTTGAGAAAGAAAAATCTTCGACATTTGTTTTCTTTCAGAGAAACAGACTACTTCAAACCAGCAAGCTCTGATTTTGTTTCACTTTCACCAAATGCTGATGTCCTCTTGACAAACGACTATCAACAAAACGCGGTTCGTGGAGGCATTGTTCTCTTTAGCGAAATCTGGCCCTTTACGGGAAAAACCGCCACAGAAAGAACATCTCTGTTGACAAATTTTGCCCTGCAACATCAATGTTCTTTGGCGTGTGTTAATCTTGCTGGAGCTCAGGATGGGATTGTTCTACATGGCAAAAGTCTTTTCATAGATCACAGAGGTAATCTATGCGCTCTGAAATCGTTTTCCGAAGATGAAGTAGTTGTAGATGCAAAAAAAGGTTGCGAGCACTTTAAAAGATCCACATCGGAAGAAAAAATCGAACAACTCTTTCGCGCTCTTGTAACTGGAACTCGTGATTACGTCATCAAGAACGGTTTTGAAAAGGTCATTCTGGGACTCAGTGGCGGTATAGATTCCTCACTGGTGGCTGTTATTGCTGTGGAAGCACTTGGAAACAGCAACGTCGTGGGTGTCCTGATGCCATCCGCTTACACTTCTAAAGAAAGCATCGAGGACGCTCACAAGCTTGCTTCTAATCTGAAAATAAAAACCCTTACGTTACCCATTGTAAAGCCATATGAGATTTTGAACGAAATTCTGGTATCGGCATTCAACGACAG
>QNAO01000010.1 GCA_003641785.1 Thermotogae bacterium | reverse complement strand
TATGTAGGACGCCTCATCAAGGAGAAAGGTGCACAGCACCTGGTGAACATTGCTCCTGCTTTTCCAAATGCAACTATAGTGATTACTGGTTCTGGAAGCTATGAAAACACACTAAAGAAGATGATCACTGGCAAAGAGAATATACTGCTACTTCCACACTTGAAAGACGAGATCGTTGATTTTTTCATTCACAGTGATGTGTTATGTGTACCTTCAATATGGGAGGAGGCGCTTGGACTTGTCATACTTGAGGCCATGGCAGCGAGGACCCCAGTAGTAGCATCAAATATAGGCGGCATTTCAACGGTAGTGAAGGATAGAAGAACAGGTCTTCTCTTTGAGCCAGGAAATGAGCAGGATATGGAACGCAAAATAAGAGAGGTACTCGAAGACACCACGCTCTCAGATAAATTGTCAGGAAACGCCTTGAAAATGGTCAAGGAGAAATTCTCTTGGGAGACAATAGCAAAGAGTATCTTGAAAATCTATGAAAGACTTATCTCCACCGAAACACCACTTTGACACAGCATTTAGTTCAGGACAACCTTTCTGTGTAGCTCTAAAGGCACTCCTATGCGCCGCACATATTTACACCATCGCTGCTCTTTATTTTGATCAAATTTGGTTTTTTTTCGAACGCCTTGAAATAATCTTTTGCGAGCTTCTCAAAAACGTCTTCTATGTACCCACGTCTGGTAAGAATTAGTACACTTCCTCCAAATCCGCCACCAATCATTCTTGCACCAGCTACATTCCCCGATTTCTTAAGAAAGTCAACTATAAAATCTGTTTCCTCACATGAAACTTCATAAAGATTCCTCAGGCTCATGTGAGATTCGTACAACAAATTGCCGAGCAGGGAGATGTCAAAGCTCTTTAAAGCCTTCACGGCAACGGAGACACGATTGTTTTCATCAAGCACGTGTTTTGCACGTTTCCTTAGTGTTCTTTCCAAGCATCGAAGATCTTCGTAGCTCACTTCTTTGAATGACTTTTTCTTCAATATCTTGAGCACTTCCTCACACTCTTTACGTCTCTTGTTGTATTCAGATGAGGAAAGTTCGTGCTTTGTATTCGAATCAATCAACGCGAACTCAAAATTTTCTATATTCAGCGGCACATATTCATAGCTTAAGTCTGAAGTATCCAGGAAGATTGCGTGATTTCTTCTTGCAAAGACACATGTGAATTGATCCATCACCCCACACTTTACGCCCACGAATTCTCTTTCCGCTTTCACAGCTATTTCGACAAGTTCTTTTTTCTCTAATTCGAGATTCATAATTTTGCTCAACCCATAAGCCACTGCAGTTTCCAAAGCGGCTGAGCTTGAGAGACCAGCCCCTGTGGGGAGCGTTGATGTTACACTGATTCTAACTGGTGGCACATCGTACCCCTTCTGGTCAATCGCGTGTATGACACCCATTAGATAATCCGTCCACTTGCCCAGTCGTTCGTATTTTCTCAAAACAATCGTTTCATCCATCATTTGCGAAGAAAATACAAATTGGCTGTCTATTTCAATTTCAGCTTCAACGTATCTATCAATTGCAAAAGGCAACACAAATCCATCGTTGTAATCTGTGTGTTCCCCGATGATGTTCACTCTACCAGGAGCCCTGAATTTTGCCATCAGATTCCCTCCACTTTCACCTCTCTCAACATTCTGGCTGATTCTTCTGGAAGAACAGGGTTAATAAATGTCCATGTACCTGTTTCGACACTTGCCATCCACTTTATCTTATCTTTATCTCTCTTTGGGGGATTGAATTCAACATGGAAATGGAACAGATCACTTCTCAAGTTACAGTTAAAAGGCTTCTGAAAGAACATCATCATATATGGAAACTCTTGATCAAACAAACCATCGTACTTGGCCGTGACAACCTTGAGAACCTTCGCAAATTCGCTTCTTTCTCTGGATGAAAGTTCGAAAACAGTCGTTACGTGCCTTTTAGGATACACATGTACTTCGAACGGGAATCTGGCGTAAAATGGAACCAATGCCACAAATGAACTTGTCTCATACACAATTCTCTTGCGATCTTTTGTTTCATTACCTACCACCTGGCATATCAAGCATTCTTTCTTTTCCTGGTACCACTTTCCCATTGCCTCAATCTTGGCTTGAACTCTTTTGGGGACAAATGGAAACGCATAGATCTGTCCGTGAGGATGGGATAAACTCGCTCCAACTTCTTTCCCCCTGTTTTCAAAAATGAAAACATACTTGACAAAATCGTGCTTAGACAGCTCGATAGTTCTATCGATCCACATCTCAACAAGTTTCTCTACCTGTTTCAAAGGCATACCTGGTAAAGCTGTGTTGTGATCCTTTGTGTACACAACAACTTCACAGACTCCGAAAGATCTCGCTTTTTGAAAAAAACCACCCTCTTCATGAATTTGTGGAGGCTGCCTCTTAAGAGCAGGGAATCTATTTTCAAAAGCCACAAGATCGTATTCCTCTGGAAGCTCAATTCCACCAGCACATATTGGGCAACTCTGTTGAGATGGTTGTACAGGCCTTCTCTGCGTTTCTGCGGAAACGATTATCCATTCATCTGTTAAAGGATTGTATCTCAGCTCAAGCATTTTCTCACCTCTCATCGTAGAAGTGGAAAAATCTCCCATCTTGTCGAAGTTTTGTGTGTTTTACCAACCGCGGGGCCAATTCATCTTCAGTTCTTAACGAATCTTTAGAAACCAAAAACTTTTTGTGAACATTGTTTTTGTCAAGATAAATTATTTCACATTGCTGTGCATAGACTTTCCCGACGCAAGATACCTTTGCGTAATCAACTCTATCAGCTCTCTTGTTGAAAATCACTCCATAGCCAAGTGCACCACACACTTTCAACCATTCCTCGGTGAAGTCATCTACTTCCACATACAAAGGTGTTATCTTCTGAAGAAGACTATTTTTTACAAGATCTTGCAAACTCATTTTTGAATTCTTTAGAACCAAACCATCTGTCAGTGCAATCGTGGTGAGTGGCGAGACACCTTTTGCAACAAGAACCAGATCTTTCAAAACTCGCCTTGCTTTCTCAACATGGTTTCGATCATTTTCTTCAAAGAACACTTCAAAAAATTGAAAACCGTGTTTCCTGAGTTTTTCAAGGAATGCAGGCTCAAACTCAACTTCTATCCCTGCAAGAAGGTCATTGTTCCTGCACTTTCTTACAAAATCTTCAAGCGATCCCTCAAGTTCTCTTAGTAACAAAACCTGACAGCCACAATTCTTCGCTTCAAAGATCCTTTGGTCTAAGTCTCTAAAACCTGTGGTGAGCACAGTGAATGATGACGATGGTGTTAAAACAATCTCATTCTCTCTTGCCACCAGTCTGAGGTATTCTTTAAGCAAGAATTCTCTCTTATATCCCTGGAGAATTACAAAAGAGGCCTCTGAGCAGGATCTTTCCTCAAAGTCTTTCTCGCAACAGCTCAGGTATCCCACAAGATAGTCTTTTTGTTTCTCAATCTCAATAGTTCCACCATTGTATTTCAAAAACCCGACCACGAAATCCGGTCCGACAACACACATTTTACCGAAAACTTGGGCAGAATCTGCCTTCACCTTGAACACTTCTACTCTCTTAAAAGAGACAGGAATTTCCCCTTTTATTGCATAGCCAAAATCTATTTTCCTCAGTGAAAAACGAAGTGTATTGAAATCTCTGTCATGAAACACCACACCATTTTGAAATGGTAATCCATATACCCACATGCCCCATCTCCCCTTTTTCAAAGCTTAAATCCAAATAAAAGCCCGTGTGGAAAACACATCAAAAGCTTTTAGCTCTCATTTCAATACGATAGAACTAAAGATTTCAAACACTGAAATGTTGGCTGGTTCTACTGTGGGCTCCATACGGCTCAACTAAGCTTATCACAAAAAGCTGATCAATTGAGATTTGGCCATTTGTGAAAAAACTGAGCGGCTTTGATGAAGAGTTTTTCTTGACTTACCATTATGCTGGGCGTAAAATATAGTATTGTAATTACAATACTACATTCTTATTGGGAGTGAAATATTTGAGATTAGAAGATGAATATCTAAAGAAACTGCCAGCTTATTACCTCATAGAAAAAGAGTTGGAGTCGCTGATTTCCTCACTAAAACCGAACGACAAACTACCTACGGAAGAGGAGCTAATTAGAAAATACTCAGTCAGCAGAACAACAGTAAGAACAGCACTCAACAATCTGCAGAAAAGAGGTCTTGTCCTTAGAAAAGCAGGCAAAGGAACTTTTGTAGCACCACCAAAAACAATACAATATCCTAATTGCCTGAAAGGCTTTTTACATGAGATGAGAGATCTTGGTTACAGCGCCAGCAGCAAGGTTATGGAGAAAAAACTCATCGAACCTGATAAGGAAGTGAGAAGATTTTTCTCGATAACAAGTCTGTCGCGAGTGTTGCTTCTGGCGCGTATCAGATATATGGAAAATATAGCAGTAGCATATCAGGAAGCCTACATCAATCTTTCACTTGACAAGAAGCTCGAAAGATTGTGTGAGATAGATTTCAGTGGCGATGTTTCTTTATACGAAGCTCTTGAATCCCTTGGATACCCACCGGATTACGGAGAAGAAGAAATGCGGGTTGAGAGAATTCCAAGGCTTGTATCAAGGCTACTTCAATGTCCCCCTGATCTGTGCTCCATCTCGAGAATTAGGAAAACATATTTGAAAGACAACAGACCTTTAGAGCTTGTCAGATCACATTACAGAGGCGATATATATGTTTTCAAGTTCTCACTTCACAAATAATTTGGAGGGATGAAAGTGTCGTTAATGAAGGAATACTCAGAAAAAATCGTTGCAAAATTGAGCCAAGTATGCGAAAACGAAGAAAGCAACATAAAGAAAGCCGCACTGCTAATAACCAACGCAATATTGAATAAAAAGCACATATACATTTTTGGATGCACGCATTCCTCCATTCTCGCAGAGGAAGCCTTTTATCGTGCTGGTTCACTTGCAGAGTATGAGCCCCTATTTGCTCCAGGTCTCAGTGTAACAAACACAAAACCTGTTCTTACGAGTTTGATGGAAAGAAATGAGCAGTTTGGAAGAGACATAGTCTCTTGCTCAAGGTTGGAAAAAGGTGACATTCTCGTAATAATTTCAACTTCTGGTAAGAACGCAGTCCCTGTTGAAGTAGCGCTGAGAGCAAAAGATTTGGGGGTGAGGCTTATAGTGATTACTTCTATCGCCTACAGAGAGTTTCCAAGCAACCACAGTTCAGGCAAGAAGCTGTTGGACACTGAGCCTGACGTAATAATAGATAATCACGTTGATCCCGGTGATGCCACGATGGAAATCGCAGGCAATCTGATGGGACCCATCTCAACTATACTGGGAGCATTTATTCTTCATTCAATCTCCATGGAAATTGTCGAGGAGTTAGTCAAAAAAGGCATAGAACCCAACGTCTTTACGAGTGCCAATATCCCTCAGGGAATGGGTAAAAACGAAAAAATCCTTCAGAACGATTTTTTCAAGAGGATTCTCATGATGCCTTAGAGGTGATGTATGAGCAAAGTGCTGGTCATTGATATTGGAACGACGCGACTAAAAATCGCTTGCGTTGATGAGACAGGAGAAATCAGAAATATCGTTAGCAGCGCTCTGCCACGAAAATCCCCAACAGAGCAGTCTGCAGAATGTTGGTTCTCTGAGACTTTGAGACTAATTCCCGAATTGATTGATTTAGAAAGCAACAACAGCTTTGATGCAATAGCGTTGACTGGAAACATGCACGCGTTACTTACAATTGACAGAAATGGAGAACCGATCTTTGACGCCTGGCTTTGGAATGACTTAAGAGCGAGCAAAGAATGTGAATTTCTGAATAGAGAATACAGAGATGTTATTAGTGAGAAATTCTTCAACCCTGCTATCCCGGGATTTCCTTTGCCAAAGTTACTGCACTTAAAAAACACTGAACCCAGTATCTTCAAGTCCGTTTGGAAAATACTTCAGCCAAAGGATTTCATAGCCTTTAAACTTTGCAGAGAGGTTTTCACGGATTTCACCGACGCCTCTGGAACATTGATGTTCAATCTGACAAGCAAATCTTGGGATAAAGAATTTCTTGCAGAGCTCGGCCTAAGCGTTTCTGTTCTTCCCGAAGTCGTCAATAGCTATGAAAAGGTTGGCAATTTGAGAGAAGACATAGCCAGGATAACAGGGTTGAAACCTGGGATTCCAGTGGTAATTGGCGCAGGAGATCTGGCAACTGCCGCACTTGGCAGCAAAGTGAACAACAATACACTTGTTCTGGTACTGGGAACAGCCGGGCAGCTATTGACAACAGATCCGAGGTTGTTAGACAAACTCAGAGGCAAAATCTTCACCTTTTTATTTGTTGATTTAGAAAATTACTTTTATCTCGGAACTGTACCGGCTGGTGGCTACTCCTTTGACTGGTTTTCACGAATACTGGCAAGAGATACCAGTGAAGTGTTCAAACTTGCGGGTGAATCGAAAGAAGATATGAACCTGTTGTATCTACCTTTCATTCAAGGGACTGGAACTCCGCACATGATTTATGAACCCCTTGGAGCATTTCTAAATATAAGTGATCAAGATTCAGAAGCTGAATTCTGCAGAGCTTTAATCGAAGGAGCGCTCTTTTCGTTGAAAGAGTCATCAAATGTAATTGAAGAGTTCACAGAGGAAAAGGACAATTTAGTTCTTCAATCATTGGCAGCCAAGGTTCCGATAATTCAGGATATAGTTCTCTCCTTGTATGAATCCAGAAATATCTACGTTTCAGATCAAAAAGAAGCGTCTATAGTCGGCGCCGCGATAGTAGGGGCAGTTGGTTGCGGAATTTATAACGATATTCGCCAAGCGCAAGCAAATATGGTAAAAGTCAGCAAATTGAACGCACTGAACAAAGGGGGTGAGAGTAAAATCTTGAAACGGTTTGAGATGTTCAGAAATCTTTCGAAAATACTGTTGACCGGGAGGGATAGGTAATGAGAAAATTCGTGATTTTGTTAGTGTTGCTAACGGTACTTCCCTTGGTGATTTTAGGTACCACAACGATAGTTTTTTGGCATCATGAAGCGCCTGCACACAGAGTCGCCGCCTTTCAGAAAATAATCAATCTGTTTCAAAAGGAAAATCCGGATATCAAAGTGATCCAGCAAGTTGTACCCTGGGGTGATGCTTGGACAAAAACATTAGCCGCAATCGAAGCTGGAACAACACCAGATTTTCAGTTTTCTCTCCCAGAATTAACCATAACAGCATATGAAGCAAACGCAATCATTCCCGTCGATGACATAATCCAGGAATTAGACTCGAAGTATCAATATGTCCAATCTCAGTTGGCTCCTTACAAAATCAACGGGAAGTATTGGGGAGTTCCAATATGGACCATGCCAATGGTCTTGATATACCGCCCAAGCATTCTTGAGCAATATCTTGGCACAAAAGAACCACCGAGGACGTGGAATGAACTACTCCTTGCCGCGCAGAAGATCACCCTCCTTTCAAGTGAGAAAGGAGACACAATATACGGAATAGGGCTAACTGCAGGAAATAATCTTTGTACTCAGGAACAGGTTTACACGATAATGGCAAATCTTGGGGTGAAGTTCTTCGATGAAAAAGGAAATTTAACTTTTAACTCACCTCAAACACTCAGAGCTGTGGAATTTTATAAAGACCTGTATATGTTTTCTCCTCCTGGTTCGACCGGCTGGGCTTGGGGAGAAATTGAGATGAACTTCAGCGCTGGAAAGATAGCCATGATGCCATATTTCGGAGGCTTACAGAAACGCTTCTACGACTTAGAAAACTACGACTTGGATGCAGTGATTCAACCGTACCCCATAGATGGTGTCAAGGGAAATCTTATATATCCCAATGATGTACACATATTCAAATCAGCCGTTGAGAAGGGGCATCTTGAAGCTGTTAAGAAATTCTTGATATTCATAATGAGGCCAGACATAAACGCCATACTAACAGCGCAGATGGAGCCAGGTTCCTTCGTCCCTGTCACAAAGGCAGCTCAGGAATCCGAGCACTACTGGGATGATCCTATTATAAAGGCTTTCAGGCACATGAACGAAGTCATAATCGAGGCGACGAATTATGGAACGCTGTACGGTTTTGAAACGGGTTCCGCTGTCAATCTGGCAATAGGAAGCATCTCAGGAGCGAATACCCTTGCAGAAATGATTCAAAATGTCGTGACAAACAAAATGGGTGTTGTTGATGCTGTGAAGTGGGCTGAAGAAAAAATGGAATCGTTTATGAAATAGTCTCTAAGGTGGGGAAGTATCCCCACCTTTATGTCTACCATAAAGAGCATTTGGAGGAACTTGGATGAAAAAATATAGAGGATTAATATTTGTTCTTCCAGTTATTATATTGGTTTTATTCATTGTTGTCCTTCCAATAATTACTATGCTGAACAATTCTCTCAGAGATGTTAGATTTGGATTTGAAAAGAATCCTGCCTTTACCGGCTTGAAGAATTACCTCGATTTACTCGAAGATGAAACCTTTATCGATTCCATTGGCAAGAGCTTTCTGTGGACTGCTGAAAACCTTTTGATTCAGTTAACAGTTCCACTGCTTTTAGCTCTGCTTTTAAACAGGAAGGGAAGGTTTTATCAATTTGTGCGAAGTGTATTGTTGATTCCCTGGATATTACCCATGGTAGTGGTTTCAATAGTATGGAGATGGCTCCTGGAACCTAACATAGGTTACGTGAATTACTTGATAAAGTGTTTAGGCCTGTCTTTGGTGAATTTTCTCGGTTCTACATCCTTAGCGTTTCACATATTAGTGCTGATAAATTCCTGGCACTTCATACCTTTTGGAACTATCCTAATGTTGGCGGCGTTGTCCACTATTCCTACATCGTTGTATGACGCTGCTAAGGTTGATGGGGCAAATTCTTTTAAAAGGCTTATCCATATAACTTTTCCATTGATTGGAAGGATAATTTGGTTTGTTGGCTTGCTTGCCTTCATGTGGAGTTTCAACACTTTCGACTTGATATGGCTGACAACCCAAGGTGGCCCAGCCAATTCCACAATGACTCTGCCAACCTACATCTACAAACTCGCGTTTAAGACATACGAAGCAGGAAAAGCTTCCGCAGCCGCTTTAATATCAACTCTAATTCTAATAGGTGTTGCCGTCATCTACTTCATAGTATTCACGCCAAGGGAAAAGAAAGGAGTGGCTTGATCTGTTCAAAGAGTCTGTAAGAAAACTAATAATAGTCCTGATACTCATAGCCTTGCTTTTTCCATTTTTCTGGATAATAAGTTCATCCTTCAAGAGTTTCAAAGAAATAATGACGCTGAAGCCATCTCTGTTTCCAAGAGAGTTCACTTTCAAGCACTATGAATTCATATTTTTCACAAGATATCCCTCAAAAGATTTTCCACAAAATGTTGTCAACAGCTTAATTGTGGGAATTTTGGCAAGTGCGTTTGCGAATTTCTTGGCTGTGATAGGCGCCTATGGTCTGTCTAGATATCCATTCCCTGGAAGTGATATCTTCAGCAGGATGCTTCTAATCATCTATGTTTTACCCGGAATTCCACTTCTTTTGCCCATATATAGTCTGCTTGCAAGAATGCGATTAACGGATAATTTGATAGGGCTCATTTTGGTGTATGTTGCGATCAATACTCCCTTTGCTGTCTGGTTTCTGAAATCGTTCTTTCAGGCGATTCCAGTTGAGTTAGAAGAAGCAGCCAAGGTTGATGGTGCATCGAGTTTCAGAGCATTTGTTTCTATAACTTTGCCAATGAGCCTTCCTGGAATAGTAACGACTTTCATGTATGTTTTGGTAACCACGTGGGGCGAATATTCGCTTGCGCAGATAATAATAACATCAGACTGGAAGAAGACTGTTCCCTTAGGATTGGCCACTTACATGACAGATCAGTATATAGAATGGGGACCACTGCTGGCTGCTACAACTTTGGTTGTTGTACCGATAATAATGTTATTTTTGCCTTTTACCAAGCAGTTCATTTCTGGACTGTCCTCTGGAGCTTTAAAGGACTGAATGGGGGGATTAAACATGGGAAAAGGGAAACTACTCCTGTTCCTTGCGATACTGATAATTGTAGAGGTTTTGGGCGTACAAGTTTCAGTAGAAAATCGAGAGATACTGGCTGTTGACGAACTACATGTCACTTCGTCAAACCCGGATATATTGAGAATCAACAACGGCCTGTTTGTCTTAGAAGTTCTACCAAATAGAGGAAGAATAATCTGGCGACTTCACCCTTTATGCGACGAAAGAGAAGAAATGATTTTCTCTTCGGAAGATCCATATATCTTACCTTTCCTGGATGAAGTGACATCCCAATATGTCTTCGAACTGGGTGGATTTTACATCTCCATTCCATGGAATCCAAGAAGTAATCAGCCTTATCCATATGAGAAATACGAAATCATCGAAGCTGACAACGAAGCCAGAATCATTTTAAGGGGTATGAATCCAGTAGAAAAATTAAACACAACAATAGAATTGGTGATTAAAGATAACAATCCAAGAATTTTCATCAATGTAATTGTACAAAACGTATCTGAAAGCGAAGTTGTTATTTCTGTAAAAGAATTCACCAACTTCCATCTTTCTGATGGGGTCATAACGACAGATTTCCCAGATCTGAATGGCAGAAGCTTAGAAGATTTTGAGGAATATGAACTGATCACCTTGGAAAATGATCTTGAGTTTTTTGGAGTCAGTAGGGGAAAATATGTCCTGAAAAAGATCTTGACAGATACCTACTCGAGGCATTATGTCCAAATATGGGGGAAAAACTGGCAGGAGTGCGTTGGAGGATCACCATCAGTAAGACTTACTGACGAGAGATTCAAAGAAACACTATCACCCAACGAGCAATACAGTTTCGAAATTATCTTCGAGCTCGTGAGTTGGTAGTAGCTCAGAGGAAACGATCTACTGGCAGGTTCGATCAAAGGGGCAGAAAGCTTCCGTTCCTTTGAGTGGAAGCTTTCTGCAACAAGTGTCCATATTTCGTTTAATCAAAAGGGCAGTTTTGGCTTATTCCAATAACAAGGAGCCAACAAGATTGAAAGCCATAGAGACGAGGTACGCAAGCGAAACGAGCAGAACTACTGAAAAAATTGTCCACTTCATTTTGACTTCTCTCAAAAGGGCCCCCAGCGAAGCTACGCAGGGAATATACAACAAACTGAACAACATAAACGAATACGCCGAAATGGGTGTAAAGAGAGCTCGAAGAAAACTACCAAGATTTTCAACTCCACCAGCAAGAGTTCCAAAAATTCCAATTACAGAAGCCACCGAGAAAGCCCATCTTCTTCAGGGGATGGGATGAAAGGCGGTTTTAGTTGTCCATACAATTAAAGTCGCACATTCAAGTATAATAATACAGCATGAGTGGTAAACAGATGGGGAACAAAGTACAAGTCATAAGGAAAGCTATACAAGAAACAAAACAGCGGCGCAAAAAC
>QNAO01000009.1 GCA_003641785.1 Thermotogae bacterium | reverse complement strand
ATCCGCGTTTCACTGACCGATATTCTGATTTCACTCACTAAGTTTAAGGCGCAAAGTGGCGAAAATCTGCGAAAGCTAATTTAAGAAGAGATTTGTCGCAGAAAATGCGCTCTTATCCGCTTATTGAATGAATATATCAAAGATATGGCTGTTGACATCTCTGGTGTGATATTAGATAATAAGGCAGATTGTGTTTCAACTATATTTAATTTATTCAAAAATATTGAATTCAGGTGAGATAATGAGCAGCATTAGTACAACTTTAAGATTGCTTGAAGCTATATGTTCAGAAAAGCCGGGTGTGACAATTTCACAGCTCGCTTCTTTGACCAAGCAATCTCCCTCTAACATTTGCTACTACATGAAGATCCTGCAGCAAGAAGGCTACGTATACAAAGATACACACTCAGGTAGATACAAAGCCTCGTACAAAATAGCAGACCTCGGCAGTAGAATTTTAGCTAACAACGAGCTTTGTGAAATCGCTTATCCAGTGCTTCTAAAATTAAGTGAGGAAGCACAGTTAACCGTTCACATGGCGATTAGAGAAGAAAACATGGGAGTTTGTATATCGAAAGTGGGCAGCAGCAAAACAATGCCGTCTATCTCAAGAATAGGAGAAATTTTCGACCTTTATCCTACAGCTCTTGGAAAGGCTATGTTGGCCTGGCTCAGTGAAGAAGAGTTAGACGAGTATTTAGAGCAAACTCGCTTAAAACCATATACTCCACGGACTGTTACCAATCCTGAAAAGCTTAAAGAGCAGTTAGCCAGGTTTCGTATCCAAGGTTATACACTTGACGAATACGAGCACACGCTTAGGGTCCGCGCAATAGGGGTACCTGTCTTTGACTACACAGGTAAAGTGGTAGCAGCCATAAGTGCGTTACTCTTGCCGTATCACACGGATGCAGACATAAAATGCATGGCCTCGAAAATGAAGACAGCAGCCAATGAAATTTCAAGAAAGCTTGGCTACAATGATGATACTCAGGTACACATGAATTAAGAGGGGAGGAATAAGGTTGCCAACAAAAACTTTGACGACCGCCGAAAACGTTGTTGATTTTGTTCGTGGGTGTACATTTTTTGGAACAGGAGGTGGGGGGCGCCCATCAGAGGGTATCCGCTTGTTGAAGGAAGTGTTGAGCTCGAAAGGTGAGATAACCTGGATGGATGCTAACGATATCCCAGAACATGGTTACACAGTGTGTCCCTTTTTGATGGGATCCATCGCGCCGTGGACAGATGAAACTTTCAAGCAAATGAAACAACTTAATCTTGACCCAGAAAAGAGAGAGAGCGCCAATCTCCTCACCAAATCCATCGAACTACTCAGCAAATTCACAGGTACTCAACCTGAGGTCGTAGTCCCCATAGAACTTGGAGGTGCAAACACACCTGCGGCATTAACCGCTGCTTCTGAGTTAAATCTTGTTGTGGTCGATGGGGACTACACCGGACGAGCCATTCCTGAAATAATCCAAACAACACCACATCTCAACGGTAAAGAAATATGCCCGATTGCTTCGTGGGACCAGTGGGGAAACATGTGTTACATCGAAAAATCTGTAAACCCCATGATGGCCGAGCGAATAGGGAAATTCCTTTCAGCGGCTGCTTTTGGTATCAGTGGTCAAGCCGGTTTCCTCATACCTGTTGACGACATGAAAAAAATAGTGGTTCGAGGCACACTCACAGAGTGCTTGGAAGTTGGTGAACTTATCAGAGCCGAGCGAAAGCAAGGAAGAAATCCTGTACACAAGGTCGCAGAAAAGACAGGAGGTAAGGTGCTGTTCAAAGGAACAGTTGCGAAAAAGCATTGGGAAGACAGAGAAGGCTACTACTGGGGCTATCACGAAATTGCAGGCTCTGAAGAGTTTGAAGGACACAAATTCAAGATTTGGTTCAAAAATGAAAACCACATTAGCTGGCTTGATGACACTCCATATGTCACAAGCCCTGATATGTTGATTGTGGTTCAATTTGCCGATTGCGAACCGCTTTACAACCCAGACATTCAAGAAGGAATGAAGGTAGCTGTAATTGGTATACCAGCAAGGAAAGAATTCCTTAGTAAAAATGGTTTACAGGTACTCGGCCCCAAATATTTTGGCTTTGACATCGAATACAGACCTTTTGAAGAGATCACAAAGAAGTGATGGGGGTCAAAATCCAACCTTTCAAGGGGAGGGGTTCATATGAAAAGGGTATTCCTAACAGGAAAATTTCTCGCCTTCGCTTTGATTATGATTGCTGTCTTTTGTTTCGGACAATCAGAAAGCATCATACGAGCTACGGAAGATTGGCCAACGTACATTGACCCAGCTGTTGGTAGCGACTTTTCAGACTGTATTGCAATTGTAAATCTGTACGATAGTCTGGTGTTTCCAAACGCAGATGGTTCTGTGGGACCACATTTGGCAACTCACTGGGATGTAACTCCAGATGGTTTAACCTGGACCTTCTATTTAAGACAGGGCGTGAAATTTCACTCTGGCAATGAGTTGACCGCAGAAGATGTTGTTTTCTCGGTAGAACGCCTGTTAACAATGGGAGAAGGATTCGCCTACATGTTTGAACCGTTCATCGATGAGGTAGTGGCTCTCGATCCTTACACGGTTCAGTTCAAAATGAAGAAGCCCTACGGTCCATTTTTGAGCACTCTGGTGAGATTGTATATTCTCGAAAAAGACTTAGTCCTTCAGCATCTTGACTCAGGTCCCTATGGAGAATTTGGTGATTACGGAAGAAAGTGGCTTCTGGAACACGATGCTGGTAGCGGCCCCTACATGGTGGAAGAAGTAAAGATGGAGGAATATGTGCTTACGAAAAAGTTCGATGACTGGTGGGGCGGATGGGAACCGAATGCTCCAGAGTACTTCAAAGAAATGGCTACGGCAGACCCAGTAACTATAAGAACTCTTGTGGCAAAGAAGGAACTGGAGATAACAGACGAGCTACAACCGATGGAAAGCTACGAAGCGATGGCAAAGATGCCAGGTGTAGAAGTGGTACGCTTTGTTCCAGGAGGAATGAATTTGAACTTGATGCTTCACACGAGGAAACCGCCGACAGATGATGTCCACTTCAGAAGAGCTTTGGCGTACGCAGTAGACTACAAAACAATAGCAAATATAATATTCCCGGGATCATTAGTCGCACGAGGCCCGGTTCCACAGACTCTTCCCGGCCATGACTCATCCATACAGCCGTGGGAATTCAATCTAGACAAAGCGCGTGAAGAGTTGAAGAAATCGAAGTACTATGGGCAGTTGGACGAGTACCCTCTAACACTCTCCTGGTGTGCAGAAGTACCTGAAGAAGAGAAGATAGCTCTAATGTTACAAGCCAATTTCGCGAGAATAGGTGTGAAGCTTGAGATCACCAAGAAACCGTTTGGTTCCATGATCGCAGACGCTCAGAATATGGAGACAACTCCTAACTGTTCCCTGGTATTCGTTGCGGCACATTACATGGAAGCGGGTGGCATGCTGACAACCCGTTACCACTCACAATCTACAGGCACATGGGAACAATGTGAATGGCTATTGAATCCAGAGATCGATCAGATGATAGAAGATGCACTGAGCACTATTGATACCGAGGAACGATTCAACAAGTATCACGCGATTCAGCAGAAACTTGTGGAACTGTGCCCAACAATTTGGTTGATTGATCGCGCCGAAACACGCGCGTACCAGGCCTCATATGTCTCTTGGTTTGTCGCAGATCTGGTACATCAAGGAAAGAAAATAGCTCTCCCACTTGGTTATGGACTCTATGCGCATGATATGAAAGTATTCCCCGAAAAAAAGTAATGATGTAAAAAACCTTTCTTTTGAGCCAGATGGGTTGTGTTGGCACCCATCTGGCTATCACGCAAATGAGTGGTGGTGAAGATATGTCCTTAACCAAATACATAATTAAGCGTATTGTCTATTCCATAGGTGTACTCTTTGGTGTATCGATATTAATCTTCGTGATTTCTAACATCGTTCCGGGCGATCCCGCTCGTATGGCCCTGGGACCCCGGGCACCAGAATGGGCTGTTGAGGATTTGCGAAAGGAGATGAATCTTGATAAACCATTGGTGGAGAGATACTTCCTCTGGTTGTCTGACTTGATGCGAGGTGATCTTGGCGAGTCCCTACGCTCGCGAAGACCGATCACAAAAGACATAGCAGAATATTTACCTGCATCCATTGAAATAATTGCACTATCAGCATTCTTCATGGCCGTGATTGGTATAAACCTCGGCCGCCTTTCTGCACGCTTTTCGGGTACCTGGTTTGATGGTGTCGTTAGAATACTTTCCTACACTGGGATAGTAACTCCTGCCTTCGTGTGGGCAATACTGTTCGTTCTTCTGTTCAGTTATCTGATTCCGATCTTTCCAACAACTGGAAGAATAACTCCCGGCTTAGCTGCTCCCCCAAGAATCACGGGAATGTACATAATTGACGGTTTACTAACTGGTAACTTTCGTGTGGCTCTGAATGCCTTTTGGCACATAGTGTTACCCTCTCTCGCTCTGTCAATGGGTGGGGCTGCTCAGGCAGCGAGAATGACAAGGGCAAGTATGGTCGACAATGCTGAGAAGGATTACATCCTCGCGGTCCGAGCATATGGAGTACCAAATAAATTGATATACCGCCGTTTGTTGTTAAAACCTTCTCTGGTGGCACCAATATCCATAATGGCTTTGGATATAGCTGCGTTACTGGGAAACGCTTTCCTTGTTGAACTCGTTTTTCTTTATCCGGGAATATCTCGCTATGGTGTAGAAGCTATGCTTAACAAAGATCTTTTCGCAATCATAAGTGTTGTGCTAATCATAGGGATCGGGTACACAATTGCAAACGTGGTTATAGATGTGATTATCGCACACCTCGATCCCAGAGTACGGTTAGGAGGGGCAAAAAGTGCGTGATAGCACAGTAGCGATTGATATATCCGCAAGGTCCGCCTACGCTGAAAGACTTAAACGAGCGTGGTACCGTTTTTCAAGGAGTAAGTTGTCATTGTTAGGGCTTTTGATGGTAGCGAGTATCATATTCATCGCTATCTTTGCTCCAGTGGTTACTCCCTATCCCGAACACGCGGGAGCATTTGTCGATTTCGGTAACACTATGCATCCTCCAAGCCTGGAACATCCTTTTGGGACTGATGCCATGGGTAGAGACATTCTTACGAGATGCTTCTTCGCTTTCCGCGGGGCGTTAATCATGGGAATTGTTGTGCTCGCGATAGTTGTTCCAATTGGAACAGCAGTTGGTCTCTTCGGAGGCTACTTTGAGGGCAAATGGTTCAGTACAATTGTTATGCGGGTAACAGATGTGTTTCTTGCTATACCACCTTTGGTCCTTGCTTTGGCGATAGCAGCCTTGCTTAAGCCCACGCTCACGAACTCTATGATTGCAGTGTGTATTTCATGGTGGCCCTGGTATGCTCGATTGGTATACGGTATGACTGTTTCGGTTAGAAACGAACCATTTGTAAAAGCGGTGGAATTGACTGGAATGAACAGGTTCAAGATAATGTTCAGTGAGATTCTTCCAAACCATTTGGGACCGATTCTGACAAAGATGACTTTAGACATGGGATGGGTAATTTTAACAGGAGCATCACTGAGTTTTGTTGGACTTGGAGAACAACCGCCAACTCCAGCGTTGGGAACCATGGTCTCTGATGGCGCGAAATACCTTCCCACTTACTGGTGGATATCTGTATTTCCAGCTTTGATGATTGTGATTATTATACTGTCGTTTAACCTGCTCGGTGACGGTATCAGGGAAATGTTGACATCGGGGGAATAGTTATGAAGAATGAAGAAGCATTGGCAGTTCAGAATTTACGTGTTAATTACAAGATATACAGAGGTATTCTGAAAGTTCTTGATGGAATTAATTTAACGGTAAAAAGAGGAGAAAAGATAGGGCTCGTTGGTGAAACAGGTTGCGGTAAGACAACTACACTAAAAGCGATCATGGGAATACTCGCGGGCAACGCGATTTTATCAAGTGGCAGAGTTACAGTGAATGGGAAAGTTGTTTTACAAAGAAGTGCACACCATATGGTGAGAAAATCAGCAAAACGTGTTGCGATGATTTTCCAAGATCCGACGGCATCACTCAATCCTGTTTTCACCATAGGTGAGCAAATGGAACTTGTTGTGAGATACGCGGCAAATCGCTCGTCATCAGCAAGAGAAGCGGCTGTTAATGCTCTCCGCTTAGCGCAACTCCCGGACGCAGAGAGAATTCACACGAACTTTCCCTTCCAGTTAAGTGGGGGTATGAGACAAAGAGTATGTATAGCTATGGCACTTGCTGCTGAACCCAATATCATACTTGCTGACGAACCCACTACTAACCTGGACGTCACTATCCAAGATCAGGTTCTTAAACTGCTGAAGCGACTGTGTGATGAACAAGAGCTGGCACTGGTACTCGTAACTCACTCATTGGGAGTTGCCAGAGAAACATGCGACAGAATATACGTCATGTACGCAGGCACGATTGTGGAATACGCGAGCAGTCAAAACATCTTCGAAAATCCTTATCATCCATATACGCGCGGGTTATTGGCAGCTTTACCACGACTAACCGGTGAGGGAATCGCCGAAGGTATCGAAGGAAGAATACCGGATTATCTAAATCCACCACAAGGATGTCGATTTGCTCCAAGATGTGAGCATGCAACAGAAAAGTGTTTTTCCACAAAGCCCGGTTTTTATGAGGCTGAGGACGGACACTTCGTTTCTTGCTTCCTTTACGAGACTGAGAGGGGTGTGGCTTCTGATGTCAGTCATTCTTCGGATACGGAATCTTAAGAAGTATTTCCCCACAAGTAAAAAGGGAGTTTTTGTCAAGGCCGTTGATGGAATTGACTTTGACATTTATAAAGAAGATGTCTTCGCATTAGTCGGAGAGTCTGGATCAGGCAAGAGCACAACCGCCTACACCGTTATTGGTATGTATGAAGCAACAGAAGGCAAGATTGAATACAAAGACCTTGACATAAGCCGCATTCATTGGAAGCGTCCGATTCAATTGAAAAAGAATATTCAGATCGTTTTTCAAGACCCCGGTACATCTCTCAATCCCTCAAAAACAGTTTCTCAAATCATAGGAGCACCACTAATAATACACAAACACTTGAGGGGAGAGAAGCTTCGAGAAGCTATTATTAACGCCTTGAATATGGTTGAACTGCCGTCAGAATACATTTACAAACTTCCAAGAGATATAGGAGGCGGTGAAAAACAGCTGGTGGCAATCGCACGAGCGCTGTCGGCCGGGCCGGAGTTCGTCATTCTCGATGAACCAACTTCTGCGTTGGATGTTTCTATTCAAGCTAAGATCATACGAACGCTGCTAAAGCTCAAAGAAGAACTCGGATTGACTTATATGTTCATCACCCATGATCTGAGTTTAGTCAGAAATATCTCCAACAGAGTTGCAATTATGTATCTTGGTAAAATCGTGGAGCAGGGACCAACATCCCAAATTTTTGCAGAACCCAGTCATCCGTACACTCAGATGCTGTTATCATCAATTCCTGTCGTAACCAAAGCTGAAGAAGCTTTTAAACCCAAGCAAGTTCAATCTACTGGAGAGATACCAAGCCCAGTGGACGTACCACCTGGTTGCTCCTTCCACACAAGATGTCCACTCGCGTGGGACACATGTCGTAAGATAGAGCCACAACCCGTTGAACTACAACCGGGTAGGATAGTTAAATGTCATTTATACTCCAAGCATAAAGCCACATTATCAGGGGCAAAACTGTGATGAAAGTTGGAAAGGCAATCTTTGAAAGGCGGAGTGTTCGCTTCTTCAACGAACGTCAAATAGATACCTCTATTCTCCGTGAAATTCTGATTGCCGGAATTTATGCCCCGAGTGCTGGCAACCTGCAACCTTGGGAGTTCTATTGTTACTGTCAACCGGATAGCGTTGATCGCATAAGAAGTGTTTCACCAGGAATTATAGGAAAACCAAAAGCGATTGTAGTAGCATGCGTGAACGAGAAAAAAATTAAAGAGCAAAAACTGGAAAAGTGGGCTTCGAACGCCATAATTGATGTCTCTATGGCATGCCAAAACATGATGTTGAAAGCGTTTGAACTGGGAGTCGGCTCTTGTCCAGTAACATCCTTCGAAAACGACACACTCGCAAAGGCTCTCGCCCTGCCTTCTTATGTAAAACCACTGATTTTAATAGCTCTTGGGTATTACGATAAGCTACCTCAAACACCTCCACGTGACGAATCGGTTATCCACATAGAAACACGAAGTTGCGACAAACCTTCCCAAGAGCAAGCGAAGATTCCCGAAGATGCAATAAATTTCGCAACTGAGATTCTTGGTTTCTTAGTTACATCTGCCAAAATCAACACAAGAGAACCACCAAGCTACGCAATCATGAGACTCTTAGAAGCTGCTTCCAAGATTTGCGAATATCTTGCAAGCTCATATCCAGAAAGGCGTGACATTTCCGAGAGCATTAAAAATGAACTTGATACAGCATCTTCTTTGTACTTCATTGGTGATGACAACTACATAAGCCATTTGGAAAAAGCACTTGAACAGTATCTTCATTTGCTTTCATCTTAAAGAAATAGAGTTCAAAGAATAGGAGTTAAGGAGGGATTAAGCATGGCGGAGACGTTTGAATTTGAGGTTGCTAAAGCCGCATCCACTATTGTAAGGGATTTGTGCCGTGTCAAAGAAGGGGAATCTGTTTTGATCACGGTTGATTCAGCAATGGATTTTAAACCTGTTGAGGAAACCGCGAAAGCGGCCGAAGCCGCTGGAACGAAGGTAATGGTAGCTTGGCATTCAACCCCAAGTGGCTATGGGAAGGTAGCTGATAACCAATTACCAGAACCACTGAAGGCTGCTATCCCAGCAACTGATGTGTGGATTGAGTTCAACAATCAATGGTTACTCTATAACAGTGCTTGGACTCAAGCCATGTCTAATGGGCGTACCAGGTATTTGTTCTTGGGTGGCCTTGACCGCGAGAGAATCACCAGATGCATAGCAAGAATAAATTTAAAACTGCAAGAGGAATTTCAAAACAAAGTTGTCGAGTTAACGAAAAATGCAGCTAAGATGAGAATTACCACTCCCGCTGGAACTGATGTTTCTTTCGAAAACGTGCCAACAAGGCCGGTAACAAATGAACTTCGAGCAGATGTCCCCGGACCGCATTTTCTTCTCGGGCAAATTGGTTGGGCTCCACTTGAAGAGAGTATAAACGGTGTAATCGTGTTCGACGGATCTTTCTCAGGAGGTGGAGAAGCCGACCTTGGTGTTCTGTCACACCCGATTGAGCTTATCGTAAAACAGGGAAAGATCACAGAGATACGTGGCCAAGAAGAGGCGAAGAGCCTGAAAAGGTGGCTGGAAAAGCTGGATGACCCAAGAATGTACTACCTCGCCCATGTTTGCTATGGATTCAATCCAGGTGCGAAGCTCAGTGGTTTGTGTACAGAAGACGAAAGAGTGTGGGGTTCTACAGAATGGGGTTTTGGCTATCAAGGACCCGCGTTCAAAGGAAATTTGGGCGAAGCTGTCTCCCATGCTGATGGTATCTGTCTGAATTCCACCATTTGGCTTGACAATCAGTTAATGGTAGAGGAAGGAAAAGTTGTACACCCAGATCTTGCAGACATAGCACGAGCTATGGGCAAGTAAGAAACAGTTTGGATAGGGGGGCGTTATAAGAGAGGCAGATAAACAGCCTTCGAGTTAGGGGGTAAGTGCTGTGAGTAAACTGTTGGGAAAAGCAGATCTTGAAAATATCATAGATGGAGCGACATTTTTTGGAGCGGGAGGAGGAGGATCTGCAGAACAAGGTTATTACTTGCTTAACAAAATTGAAGAGAAGCTTGGTAAGATCGAGATAGAGTTAGCGGATCCCGAAGAAATGAATAGTCACGAACTCGCTGTGATGGTTGCATCGATCGGAGCCCCGAGGGTTATGAAACAAAAAGATTTTGGCTCAGAAGCCCTATACGGATTCGAATTCATCAGTTCGTTATGTTCATTGGGTGGAAGAAGTGCGAACTATCTAATGGCAGGCGAGCTGGGCGGCCTCAATACACTTGTTCCGATCTACGTTTCTGCTATAAATGCTGTTCCATTAGTAGACGCCGATGGAAATGGTAGAGCGGTTCCAGAATTATCCACGACCCTTTACTCCGCTTTTGACATTTCACTGAATCCTCTGGTAGTTGCAAATTCATCTGGAGACACTGCGGTTGTGTACCTCAAAGATCCACTCAACTACGAAAACGCGGAAGCCACTGCGAGAAGTCTGACCGTAGCCTGGGGTACAGTAGCTTCATTTGCCACTTGGGTGGTAGACAAGCAACAAATAGTAGCAAACTTAGCCCCGAGAACGATCTCCAGGTCAGAAGAGATCGGTCAAATATTCAGGCGAAATGCTAATAAGAATGATGTAAGCAGTCTTTCTGAAGATTTGAAAAACGCTGGTGCAGTTGAACTGTTTGTTGGTAAGATAAGCTCGCTGGAAACCAAAACCAAGGAAGGTTTTGATTTCGGCACAACAGTCGTGTGCGGGGAAGGTAAGTACGATGGAGCTACGATGACTATTGATTTCAAAAATGAGAACATAATTGCACGAGTTGATGATCGTATAGTAGCTATGGTACCTGATTTGATAAGCATTGTTGACATAGAAACCATGAAACCTATTACGAATGCTGACACAACACAAGGACAAAGAATAGCTGTTTACGGAACACTTGCTCCTGAAAACTGGATGAAAACTCCCCGTGGATTTTTGTGCTGGAAACACATCTTACACACTCTTGGATACACAGGTGAATATGTTCCACTAAGGACTAATGAAACCTGAGTCAAAAAGGGGGAAAACATCGTGAAAAAGATACTGCACAAACAGGAGATAAAGGACATAATAGTAGGGGCAACACTGCTTGGTGCAGGCGGTGGTGGTTCACCAAAGACCGGCCTACTGCTTTTGAAAGACATTTCAGAGGTCACCCTGTTTGATCTCGAGGAAATTCCCGATGATTCTCACATTGCTGTTGTTGCTGGAATGGGATCTCCAGTTGCCTTGAGTAAAATAGGTTGGAAAGGTGAAGAGGTAACCGCTTTAGATTAGAGAAACTACAAGAGATAACTGGTACGAAGTTTGATTTTGTCGTTCCTGTCGAAACGGGTGGCTTCAACTCTGTAACTCCGCTTCATGCAGGTGCATTGAAAGGCCTTCCTGTTGTAGATGCAGATGGTGCAGGTCGAGCAGTTCCTGAACTGCAGATGACAACATTCCACACCTATTGGAGTTTCTGCTTCTCCCATTGTGCTTGCCGATCGCAGTGGAAACAGTGCTGTTCTTTACGCGAGCGACACTTTCAAAGGGGAAAGGCTCGCCAGAGCTGTGACCGCTGAATTGGGTATGCAGGTGGGTATAGCATGTTACACAATGACAGGAAAACAGCTTAAGACATCTGCAATACCATCTGCACTGTCAATTGCAGAGAATGTTGGTAGAACCATAAGAAAGGCGAAGGAAAATCGTGAAGACATCGCAGCTTCAGTCACAAGAGCTGTCAATGGAACATTACTTGTTATGGGTACAGTTAATAAGAAAATTGAGGAAGTCAAAGCTGGCTTCGAATAGACGGAGAACCGTTGACCAATGTTGAGATTCAGAAAGGTATGAAAGTGGCAATCATAGGCATCAAAAGCACACGAAAAATGGCACACACAGAATGGTTTCAACGTTTTCAGACATGTGTTGAAGACGATCAGTTATAGATCTTCTCCATTCTAAAACTCCTCAATTCATTAAGAAGATACAGAATGGAACGAATTGAAAACCAATCATTTTCTAATTCAACTGAATGATACAATATTTTTGAGGCGGAAAACTT
>QNAO01000008.1 GCA_003641785.1 Thermotogae bacterium | reverse complement strand
CTTTTCAAAGGTTTCTGAAAACTTTCTTGCATTTCTTGTGATTTTTGATGGGCACATGACGATCTCTCCATATTGGTCATCGTCTCTGTATATGAAGGTTAACACATCTGTGACGCTATCGATGCCCCTGTACTCTTTGTTCAACTTTTTGATAGTGTTTTCTCCGACAAAAGCGATACTCACGGGTGAATCAATATTCGAAACCTTTTTCAGAACTGAGGTCGCAATGTTTTCGATGATCTTTGTATCAATGGGAAACTTAGTTCTGTTTATCTGATGAATTTTGAGCATACTTGATCACTCCCTTTATCTCCTCCTTGGGGTATTCAATTCGTGATTTCATCATGCTCACGAGCACTTTGGTGAATTCTTCGATGATTATTTCCAAATCTCTTAAAGTGAGACCGGACTCATCGAGCTCTCCTTCGTTGTAGATACTGAAGACGATTTCTTGGACGAGATTCTTCAAGCGTGATGGCGTGGGTTTCTTTAGACTTCTCACCGCCGCTTCAACTGAGTCTGCGAGCATTATTATACCCGCTTCTTTGAACTGGGGTTTTGGGCCCGAGTACTGAAATTCACTTTCGGATAATTTTTCTCCGGCACCTTTCGATTTGTGATAGAAGTATTTTTGAACCCTTGTGCCATGGTGCTGAGGAATTACATCTTGAATGAGAAGGGGAAGTCTATGTTTTTTGGCCATCTCCAGACCTGTTTTCACATGATCCTGAATGATAAGATGGCTCAATTTTGGTGCTAACTCATCATGGGGATTCGGATCGTCGTCACCGATGTTTTCAGTGTAGAAGTAAGGCCTCTTAGCCTTACCTATGTCGTGAAAATAAGAGGCAACTCTTGTAAGAACAGCATTCGCTCCTATTTTCTGTGCTGCCGCTTCTGCAAGATTTGCCACAATGGTAGAGTGGTAATAGGTACCAGGTGCCTTTAAAGACAGATTCTTCAGGAGAGGATTGTTCAAGTTACCCAGCTCCATTAAATCTATGTTTGAGTAGATCATGCTCGCATATTCGACGTACGGGAGTATGCCTACCGTAACTATGGACCATATTAACGGTGCAATGAATGTTGAGCCCAGGATTATCACATTCAGTGGTTTGCCTATCAAAAGGGATTGAAAGACGAAAAATATGCCTGAAACGACCGATACAAAAATTGCCGATCTTGCCAAATCGAGCCTTCTGGAAACATCATGAGTTGATATGGCTGTCACAACTGAAGATGCCAGTGCAAAACCGAAGTCAACCATACTGAATCCCGTGCTGTAGGCATATAAGACAGAGAGAAATACCGCTATTCTCAGCGCGAATTCCTTCGAGATAAGCATAGAGATCAGCGCGATTGGCAAGAAAAATGGGGCAACATGACCGCCTAATTCGCGGCTGACGAGACGTATAATAAGGGTTCCGGCAATTGTAGATGTGTAGGCCAGGTACTTGTAGGAATTATGAAGAGAAAAAACCGGCGTGCTTTCAAAACTGTGCCGTACTAATGAAAACCACACGAGAAAGGAAATAAGAAATCCGTTTATAAATGGAAGAAATCCAGGAATTTCAGGATATCTGGCGAGTGCAACAGTCACCGCCACAAATAAGAGGTCTACCCAGTAGTTCTTTATTAAATCAGACGGACTCTTCATCGTTATTCCTCGTCATTTCGTATTCTTCGTAAACTTTGATGATCTTTTTGACAAGAGGATGTCTTACCACATCTGATTCGCTCAAGTAGACAAATTCTATTCCCTCTATTCCCTTTAGTATTTTCTCGCATTCCAAAAGACCTGATCGTTTCTTTTCTATATCCAACTGTGTTACATCCCCCGTGATAACCGCTTTCGAGTTGAAGCCTATACGCGTTAAGAACATTTTCATCTGCTGATGTGTGACATTTTGAGCCTCATCCAATATTACAAAGCAGTTGTTCAGTGTACGACCCCGCATAAATGCGAGAGGAGCTATCTCAACTGTTCCTCTTTCCCGGTAAGCATAAAATCTCTCAGCCGGCATCATGTCGAGTATGGCGTCGTATATGGGCCTCAAATATGGATCAACTTTCTCGACGATGTTTCCCGGTAAAAATCCAAGGCGTTCCCCGGCTTCAACTACCGGGCGTGTCAATATAATTCTTTGAATCTGATCAGTTCGTAGGTAATCAAGCGCCACAGCAACAGCCAAGTACGTTTTCCCCGTCCCTGCTGGACCTATGGCAAAAACCATGTCTTTGCTTTTCATAGCTCGGACGTACTGAAATTGTCCGTTTGTTCTCGGTCTTACCTTTCCTCTCAACACCGAAAAACTGCTGGAATAGTCGGTGTCACTCAGCGGAGCAACATCTTGAGGACCGTGAAAGTCTACCAACGATTCGAATTCGTTCCAATCCATCATGTATCCTTTTCTCGCAGCTGTGACAAGTTGTGAAAGAATTCTTTCCACCGCAGCAACTGCCTGATCACTTTCTCCAGAGATGGTTATCGTCTTTTCGCTGACGTCGATTGAAACCGGAAACTTCTTTCTCAAGAATCTGATGCGGTTGTCATACTGTCCTAAAACCATGACAAGGTCCACATTGCGGGGAATTTCGATGCTCTTCAGTGCCAGCCTTCATTCACCTCCTGAAAGAATTATACTTATCTTTCATGATGATCAAGTAATGAGAACAAAGATTTCAGGTACTTGCTCCTTGACGGGTGCCTTAATTTTCTGAGTGCCTTGACCTCGATCTGCCTGATTCTCTCTCGAGTCACGTTAAAATACTGTCCAACTTCTTCAAGAGTTTTGGACTTTCCATCGAGCAAGCCGTATCTCATCTTTAGGACCATTGCTTCCCGGGGATTCAGTGTTCGCAGCACCTTTTCCACTTCTTCCCGAATTAGCATTCTCATGGCCTCTTTCTTTGGTGATGATATGCTGTCATCAGCGACAAAATCCCCAATTGTTGAATCTTCATCCTCACCAACAGGAGTCTCAAGGGAAACCGTTTCTCTGGCAGCCTGCATTATCTCTTCTATTTTATCCTCAGGCTTATCCATTAGTTTTGCCAGTTCTTCCACAGTCGGTTGCTCACCATGCTTTTGGTAGTAGTTGCGCATCGTTCTGTTCAGTTTGTTGATGGTTTCTACCATGTGAACTGGTATTCTTATAGTTCTTGCCTGATCTGCAATGGCTCTTGTGATCGCTTGCCGTATCCACCATGTTGCATAGGTGCTGAACTTGTATCCCCTTTTCCAATCAAATTTTTCCACGGCTTTGAGAAGGCCGATGTTGCCTTCCTGTATAAGATCTGAAAACTGTAGACCTCGTCCCATATATCTTTTGGCGATGCTTACCACAAGTCTTAAATTTGATTCGATGAGCTTCTCTTTCGCTCTTTTGCTACCCATTTGAGCCCTTCTTGCAAGTTCTCTCTCCTGTGAAGGAGTAAGTAGAGGTATTTTTCCAATGCTTCTAAGATACATTTTTATTGGATCTTTCAGGGCAACATTATTGAATATTTCAGGACCCTCTTCGCTTTCTGTTTGCACTCCAATTTCTGAGGTAGCCCCTTCTTCGGAGTCTTTGATAACTACTTTGTTTTTTTCTAAATCCTCGTAAATACTTTCTATAAGTGATGAGTCAAAGCCTTCATAGTCGGCGGGGAAAGCTTTATCTATATCATCGTAGGTTATGTATCCTTTCTTCTTACCAACAGTAATTAATCTCTTTATCCTTTTTTGAATCTCTTCTTTGCTCAAAATCTTTGCCTTCTTGCTACTTGGCACCTGTTCCACCTCCCAACTTATCAAGCAGTCGTGCTATTTTCTGCCTTTCAGAGAGAAGTTTCATTTTCCTTGTGCTATCTTCGGTTGAAGTAAACTCAAGATCTATTTCAGAAATACGCCTTTCAAGACTCTTTCTTTGAAGCTGTTTTTTCACATCGTTCAATATTTTGACTGGATCCCCAGGTGGAATGGCCTCCAAGATTTTGAGAGCCCACACTTTTAATTCTTCATCGAGAGCATCAATTTGATCACGACTCTCCCTCATTTTTTCAAAGAAGAGCCGAGATCTTTCGCTGAAAAGAGATTTATCTACGTTGTGTATCTCATTTCTCATATCTTCATGGGTGAGGTACAGATACACAAGGTACTCTTCACCAGAAGGAAGGTGCCTTTTGTGATGTTCAACTTTCGAAATGGTGCGAAGTTTTCTAGATCTGAAGAATTCATCGATCTGTGCAGCAGACAAATTGGTAGTCGCAGAAACAGATTCTATGAACCTGTTGTATCTTTCAAACCTTCTTTGTGATAACAACAACTGTGCCCAGGGTTTTAGAGCTACCAGAAATTCCTCAACTCCCGCTGAGACAGAGAGATCGTGCTTGCGAGATACTACAGACACAATATATTTCTCATACTGTAAAGCTGCCTTCAGGCTCTCTTTGAGAGAACTGGGCCCGCGCTTTTGATAGAGAGAATCTGGATCGTCTTCAGTGAGATTTGCGATTGCCACATTAAGTCCTTGTTTGACGAGAAGCTCAAGGGCACGTATTGTAGCGCGCTCTCCGGCATCATCAGAATCAAAACACAGGATCACATTCTTTGTCGAGGAGGCAATCTTTGCTATGTGCTCTGGAGTTAAAGCAGTTCCCAAAATCGCCACAGCGTTGGTAACTCCCGCTCGATGGAAAGCTAAAGCATCGAAGTAACCTTCCGTCAAAACGATGAAGTCGAGCTTTTTGGCCACTTTTTTGGCTATGTGAAAAAGAAAAAGCATGGATCCCTTTGAAAAATAACGAGTTTCAGGAGAATTCAGATATTTCGGTTCTTCGTGGCCAAGAGTCCTTGCTCCAAAAGCCACCAGATTCTCCGAATCGTTTCTTATGGGTATGATGATTCTATTTGAAAATCTGTCAACGTATTTTCCATTCGTTTGTTTTATCAATCCAAATGATGCTGCCTTACGTAGAGGTAAGGTCATTTCCCTTGCCATCTCGACAGCTATTGTGGATCGCTCTGGACAGTATCCTAGCTCAAAGTTGTCTATTTGTTGATTAGTGAATCCCCTTGCCTTGAGATATGCAGTAGCCTCTTTTGATTTATTGAGTTGTGAAATGTATTTTGCGTGGACCCTCGATAGATAAGCAGTGTAGACGGTGAAATCTGATCTAACCGTAGAGATGGGAATATCTATTCCAACCTGTCTTGCGAGTCTCATAACTGCATCTCGAAAGGACAGGTGTTCAATTTCTTGAACAAATTTTATGACATCTCCTGAAGCACCACATCCAAAACAGTGGTAGAACTTCAAAACGGGATTCACATGAAAAGAAGGCGTTTTCTCACTGTGAAAAGGGCAAAGCCCTTTATAGCCAGAACCGGATTTCTGTAGCGACACGTACTGGGAGATAACTTGAACTATGTCGGCCTTTTCTTTGATAAGCTGAACAGTTTCTTTAGATATCATTCCACCACCAACAAATGGGGTGCGAAACACCCCGAAAGATGAGATAGATACCGCAGAAATCAGCGCTTGGAAAATTGAGGTGCTCTTCGAGCTTTTCTGAGTCCGTACTTCTTTCTTTCAACCATCCTTGGATCTCTTGTGAGCATTCCGTGAGACTTTAGGGTTGGTCTAAGGTTTTCGTCAAGCTCTAATAGGGCTCTGGCCAAAGCGAGTCTAACTGCCCCGGCTTGCCCAGACAGCCCTCCTCCATTGACCCTTATCAAAACATCAAACTTACTGTCGTTGTTTGTTAGACGAAGAGGTTCGAATGCATGCTTGGCGCGAACGGAATCCTTGAAATACCCTTCTAATTATGAAATCTTTTTATTGTTTATAACAATATTTCCCTGTCCTGGTTTCAAGTACACACGGGCTACAGAGGTTTTTCTTCTTCCTGTACCATGAAAAACTGTCTTCACCATTTTTCTAACCTCCTAATCAAAGTGCCAGCGGCTCGGGTTTTTGAGCGCTGTGAGGGTGTTTATCGTCAGCGTACACTTTTATCCTCTTGAACATTTTACTTCCAAGGTTGTTTTTAGGAAGCATCCTTTTAACGGCATATTTAACAACTCTGTCAGGGTAGCTGTTCATGAGCTCTCGAGCCGTTTTCGCCCTGATACCACCGGGATACCCCGAATAACGGTAGTACAGCTTTTTATCGAGTTTGTCTCCTGTCAAAACAACTCTGCTGGCGTTGATTACGACAACAAAGTTTCCTCTATCAATACCAGGAAAATATGCGGGATCCTCTTTACCCATGAGGTACTTTGCTATTTGGTTAGCAAGTCTCCCAAGCACCTTTCCACTGGCGTCCACAACGTACCATTTTCTGTCTTTATCGGAGATTCTCTTTATAGTTGTTTTCTGTGTTGGAAAAGATCGTGCCATCAGGAATTCCTCCCTTTGACTGTTTCGTTGACACTCACGAATTTTCTGTTTCTCCTGACATGGAATTTAACAAACCCATCCTTAAGAGCAAACAATGTGAAATCCCTGCCAAGTCCAACGTTGTCTCCTGGATGAATTTTTGTTCCTCGCTGCCTTACCAATATATTTCCAGCTAATACTCTCTGGCCATCGCCTACTTTGATTCCCAGATACTTAGGATTACTGTCTCTACCATTGCGAGCGGCTCCACCGCTCTTTTTGTGAGCAAACAGTTGTATGTCGATTCGCATTCTCTTTCACCTCCACAAACAAGTTCTCAGGAAACTGAGCCTCTATATCTCTAAGGCTTTCTAAAAGTTCATCGAGAAGAAGCTTTGAAAGTTCGTCACTGTGAAGGACTACCATTTTCAGGAAACCATCATTTTTTTCACAGTAACACTGTTTTCTTTTACTCAAAATTCGCGCCGTGTGTTGAATCAAAGTGCTCACCGCAGCGCACACTATATCCTTTCCCTTCACGGCAAAACCGCTGTGACCCATAACTTTAAGGCACACCCTGCCGTTCTTTGCTCTACTGAAAGTTACACGAATCATTTTGAACTTCCCAAGCGTATTTTGTCAATCTTGATCAGAGAATACCACTGACGGTGGCCCTTCTCTCGGCGATAGTTCTTGCGAGGCCTGTACTTCACGACGGTAACCTTTTTATCCCTTGCATGTTCTAAGACTGTTCCTTCGACAGTACAGTTTTCGATAAAGGGGGTTCCGATCTCAATGCCGTTATCAGTTGAAAGGTGCAAAACACGTTCAAAGACAATGCGTTCACCAGTTTGTTGTGGAAGTTTTTCAACAGCGACAACGTCGTTTTCCATAACCTTGTACTGCTTGCCGCCAGTTTCGATAACTGCGTACACACATTCACCTCCCCGGTAAATAGGCACCAAAAAACGTAACTCCAACACACCTGGAGTTTTTAAGTACGTTTTTCGAGTGCTCCTCTGCGATTCATACGTGCTTTATTCTATCACCATAAATGCTAAGATATGGTAACAATACTTTTGCAAAGAAAATTCTGAGCAGTGCTATCAGAAAGATATTGTAAAATGAAACTTGATAATTTATAAAGTAACGTATTAAAATATTGGAGGGAAGCATATGTATTTAGCTCTTGTTCTGATTTTGAGCGGTGTGTTCTTAGCAATTTTCGGTGCAAAGGCCTTTTTTGCGGTTATTTTCATCGGTATCGGAGTTTTTGTGCTTTTGAGTTTGGTGAAGATATCATCTGTGAAGAAAAGGCGACGTGATGAAATACTCGACACAGTTAGAAGAAGGTTGGGGAACAAGATTGATGAAGAAGACTTAAAATGGATTGCCGATCTGATTGATGAACCAGTGGGAAGAAAGCTCTTCATCCTGGTAAGTGAGCAATCCACCAACGTGAAAATTGTGATACCTGTATCTGTGATCTTGCTACTGAAACCTGCCATGAAGTTAATCGTTCCACTAATTGTGAGAACGATTGGCAAGAAGGTAAAAACGAATGGCGAGGAATATGCCCAGATAATAGAGGCTATCATAGGAACCTCTCTTGATGAGCTTTTGAGCTACACGGGGGATTTTGTAAGAGTTGAAAGCCAGGAAACAACGGTAAGAATTGGCATCGCGTAGGTGACAAGAGGTGCATGACGTTCTCAAAAAATGCCCGGTCTGTGGCGGTCGTTTGTTCGCTACTTCGTTGAAGTGCTTGAACTGTAAGAGTACTTTCCAGGGAAGGTTTTCATTGAACGAGTTTTCTACTCTTTCACAGGATGCTTTGAATTTTCTGAGAGTCTACTTGAAGAATAGGGGAAATCTTTCCAAAGTGGCCGAAATCATGAACATTTCTTATCCAACAGCTCACGTTTGGTTTAGTAATGTGCTAAAGCAACTCGGCTATTTGCAGCCTTCTGAGCAAGTGGGGAAAACGTTCTATGTTGATGTCGCAGATGTTTTGGAAGATCTTGAAAACGGAGATATTAACTTTCAAGAGGCGTTGAATGTTCTAAAAACAGGAAAAAAGAGGAGGGATAGTTCATGAAGAATGAAGTTCTTAGAATTCTGAAGCTCGTGGAGGAGGGCAAGCTTTCATCAGAAGAAGCTGCGGAGCTTATAAAGGAAGTCGAGGGGATTAGCCAAGAACCAGAGAAAATCTCAAAACCTTCTCAAAAGAAATTTATATTTGTGCAGATAAGAAGCGAAGATGGGGATAATGTGGATATAAAATTGCCCCTGAGCATGGCTAATCTACTGAAGGCTACAATTCCCGGTGTCATTTCAAAATCCGCTCCACAAATGGATGTAGAGGGAATTACTAACCAAATAAGCGCGGCGTTAGAAGAACTTTCCAGCACAGAGGGAGATTTGGTTAACATCACGTCGAGCGACGGTTCAACGGTCAGAATTTTTGTTGCATAAAGGACACAGCATCTCCTTGGGTTTTTCGTGCTTCTGAAAGTTGGTTGTGGGAACCAAACGTAGGGTTTTCTGCTAAAATAGCACCAGTGTTTAGGAGGTGCTTGTGGATGGATCTTGGTACGAGATACAGTCCCGAGAAAATTGAGGCATACTGGTATGAGAGATGGGTTGAAAGCGGGTATTTTTCGCCCAAGGGAAGTGGAGAGCCCTTCGTTATAGTTATCCCGCCCCCAAATATCACAGGCCGAATTCACATGGGACATGCGTTGAATATGACGTTGCAAGATATACTTGTGAGATACAAGAGAATGCGAGGATATGATGTTCTCTGGGTTCCTGGAGAGGATCATGCGGGTATAGCCACACAGAATGTTGTTGAGAAAAATTTGGAATCACAAGGCATAAACAAAAAAGACCTGGGACGGGAAAAGTTTCTTGAAATCGCGTGGGACTGGACAGGAAAATATCGAAACGAAATACGTCGGCAAGTAAAAGCTCTTGGTGCATCAGTTGACTGGACGAGAGAGAGATTTACCTTAGATCAGGGTTTATCGAGAGCGGTACGAAAGGTTTTTGTCGAACTCTATAATAAGGGATTGATTTACAGAGGGGAATACATGGTTAACTGGTGTCCCAGGTGTAAAACGGTGCTTTCCGATGAGGAAGTGGAACACAAAGAGCACGAGTCCAAGCTCTATTATGTGAAATATCCAATTAAGGGGACATCCGACTTTATTGTTGTGGCCACCACAAGGCCAGAAACGATGCTGGGTGATACAGCAATAGCGGTTCATCCTAAAGATGAAAGATATGAGCATCTTGTTGGAAAAGTCGCGATCCTGCCCATTTTAAATCGCGAACTCCCCATAATAGCTGATGAGTATGTGGACCCAGAATTCGGAACGGGTGCTGTGAAGATAACGCCAGCGCATGATCCGAATGACTTCGAAATCGCTACAAGACACAATCTGTCCTCAATAGCAATATTCGATGAAGAAGCGCGAGTAAACGAATCTGGTTCGAAATACGAAGGTCTCGACCGGTACGAGGCGAGACAAAAGATCTTGATAGACCTGGATGAAGGCAACTATTTGGAAAAAGTAGAAGACCTCATTCACTCTGTGGGACACTGTTACAGATGCGGTTCGGCTATTGAACCGAGGATAATGGATCAATGGTTTGTCAGGATGAAACCACTTGCAAAAAAAGCAATAGAAGTTGTTGAGCGGGACGAAGTGAAATTTTTTCCTTCAAGGTGGAAAAACGTGTATTTGAAGTGGATGTACGAGATTCGCGATTGGTGCATAAGCAGGCAGCTGTGGTGGGGCCATAGAATTCCGGTTTGGTACTGCGATAGATGCGGTGAAACGATTGCGTCAGAAGATGACGTGGACACATGTCCAAAATGCGCAGGTCCCCTTAGGCAAGATGAAGATGTACTTGACACTTGGTTTTCTTCTGCGCTCTGGCCGTTTTCCACTCTCGGTTGGCCAGAGAGAACAGAGGATCTCAATCGTTATTATCCTACCAGCGTACTGGTGACGGGTTTTGACATAATATTTTTTTGGGTAGCTCGAATGATCGTGATGGGTTACGAATTCATGCATGACAAGCCATTTTCTGATGTCTATATCCATCAACTAATACGCGACAAACAAGGTAGAAAAATGAGCAAATCACTGGGCAATGGAATTGATCCCATAGATATGGTTGAAAAGTATGGTTCAGATCCTATGAGATTCACCCTTGCTATTCTGGCGGCACAGGGAAGTGATATAAAACTCGATGAAAGAAATTTTGAAACATACAGAAGATTTGCCAATAAGATATGGAACGCGACCAGATTTGTATTAATGAATCTCAAGGACTTTGAAGAATGTGATATTTCCAACCTGAAGCTCGTTGATATGTGGATTTTGTCAAGATTTCAAAAAACGGTAGAAGATGTTTCTACGGCTATTGAAAACTATGAATTCAACGTGGCGGCGAGAAGTGTGTACGAGTTCTTCTGGAACGAGTTCTGCGACTGGTACATAGAAGCTGTTAAGAGTCGTTTGGAATCTTCCGAACGAAGATTAGTTCAGAATGTCCTGGTGAAAGTTCTCGATGGTAGTCTCAGGCTTCTTCATCCATTTATGCCTTTTGTTTCTGAGGAGTTATGGCAGAAGCTGCCCGTGTCGAGTGAATCAATAGTGGTTGCACCCTGGCCAGAAGTTGATGAAAACCTCATTGACGAAAGGGCAGAGAAAGATTTCCGCGTCATTATGAACGTGGTAAGGGGTATAAGGAATGTCAGATCAGAAATGAATATCCCTCCTAAGAAACCACTGAAGATCTTTGTGGTAGGCGAGGGATTTGATGAGGAAGAAAAGGACTACATCATGGTTCTGGCTCAAGCAGCACAGATTCTCGAAGCGAGTCGGAAGCCATCTTCGTGTGTTACAGCTTATTTTGACCATGTTAGAGAAATATATGTGGAGCTCGATAACATCAGTTTAAAGACTGAGATTCAGCGTCTTAAAAAGAAGCTGGAGAAACTGATCCATGAAAAAGAACGCTACTCAAACAAGCTGAAAGACTCAAAATTTCTGAACAATGCGCCTCGAGAAGCTGTGGAGCGAGCGAAAGAAAAGCTCTTGAACGCAGAGGAACGTGTGAAAACAGTCAAGCGCATTTTGGATGATTTTGCATGACTTATCTGGAAATGCTGTCATACCTTTACAATGAGAGACCTTCTGGAAAGGTTACGCTTGGTCTTGAAAGAATAAGAGAGCTGTTGCGAAGGTTGGAAAGCCCAGAAAGAGGAATGAAGCTCGTTCACATTGCTGGCACCAATGGTAAAGGTTCAACAACCAAAATGATTCATGCCATGCAATCAGAACACGGACTTCGCACAGCAGGATTTTTTTCACCTCATCTCAGTACGTTTCGTGAAAGAATTATTGTGAATGGGAATTTTGTTGGTAACGAAGTCCTGTTAGAAGCCTTTAGAATTGTAAATTCCGAAGCCCTCAAAATGGATGCACAGGGAGAAAATGCAAAGCCAAGCTTCTTTGAATTTGTTACAGCCATGGCATTTGTTGTGTTTCATCAAATGAAAACACAAGCGGGAGCGATTGAGGTGGGACTCGGTGGGCGATTCGACGCCACAAATACTATTTCTCCAGTTGTGAGCACTATAACAACCATCGATTACGATCACACGAAGATTCTTGGTAACACTCTCGAGAAAATAGCTTTTGAAAAGTGCGGCATAGTCAAACCGAAGACTCCTGTTGTTTGCGGAGAGAGCAAGTCAGAAGCTCTTCAAATTGTTAGAAAAACGGCTCAGAGCAATGAATCTCCGCTGTTCTGCTACGGGAGTGAATTCTTTGCAGACAACGTGAAGCTCGAACTCGGAAACAACGAATTTGATTTCTTTGGTCTGAAAGAATTTAGATCACTTCACCTTTCTCTTAACGGAGCTCATCAGATCGTGAATGCCAGCACAGCCCTGCAGGCATTCCTTGTCTTTGCAGAGGAGGTAGGACTCGAGGTTGACGAGAATGCCATAAGAAGGGCGTTGAAAAATGTTGTGATGCCCGGAAGATTCGAAGTGATATGTGAAAATCCCTTAGTTGTGGTCGATGGAGCTCATAACAAGGAGGGCGCAGTGGCTCTTGAGAAGTGTATAAATACGTATCTCAGTGGTAGAGATCTGACTGTTGTGATTGGG
>QNAO01000007.1 GCA_003641785.1 Thermotogae bacterium | reverse complement strand
ACTGTGAAGAAATCCGTTTTCAAAATTGCTGAGGTGATCCAGAGTTGAGATTCGGCGTTATTGGCGCAGGCAGTTGGGGAACCGCGTTCTCAAAATTGTTGATTGAGAACGGACACGAGGTTGCAATCTGGGCCAGAAGAAAAGATCTTGCCAACGAGATAAACACGTATCACACAAATAGAAAGTATCTGGGCAACGCGCGACTGCCTGAGCTCCTTCGTGCAAGCACGGATTTAACCGAAACAGTAGCGCAATCGGATATTATAGTTTTAGCCGTACCCGTGAAATATCTTGAGTCTGTATTAGAAAGAATCACGATTCCTAAGATAGTTTTGAATCTTTCAAAAGGCATAGACAGGAAGAACAGAACGGTCAGCCAAATTGTTCAATCCCTTCTTCCAAATGCGGAGTATCTCGTGCTTTCAGGACCCAGTCACGCAGAAGAGGTTATCAGGCGGTTACCCACGAGTGTTGTTTTAGCAGGAAAGAATGAAAAGCTTTGTCGAGAAATTCAAAAAAGTGTGAACAGCGAATATTTCAGAGTTTACACGAGCACAGATGTGCTGGGTATTGAGATCTGCGGGTCGGTAAAGAATGTGATCGCAATTGGAGCTGGAATTCTCGATGGCTTGGGTGGATGGGATAATGCAAAAGCGGCATTAATGACAAGAGGACTCTATGAAATGGTGAAGTTTGGAACAGCTTATGGGGCACAAAGCCCCCTAACTTTCATGGGACTCGCGGGCATTGGAGATCTGTTAGTAACATGTATGAGTCGCCACAGCAGAAATAGATACGTTGGAGAGATGATTGGTAGAGGAAAAAAGCTTCAAGACATACTTCAAAACATGTCCATGGTGGCAGAAGGAGTGTACACAGTAAAACCTCTTCTTGAACTTGCCTCAAAAATGAAAATAGAGATGCCGGTTTGCCAGCAGGTGAAGGAAATACTGTATGAAGGGAAAAATGTTCAAAACGCGATGAAGGATCTAATGAACCGATCACTGAAACCTGAAATACGTCTACAGGAACTCATGAATTTTGACCAAGGGCGTTAGCTCTGAGTTGATCGACAACTTTTTCAATTTGCGAACGCACCACCACGTTGCCACTTGCAATGAGCTCATCTATTTTTCTAACGGTGTGAGAAACTGTTGGATGAGATCTGTCAAAAAGCTCAGCCACAGCTCTTAGGGACATTTTAAGATACGTTTTTGCAACGTATATACCTATATGACGCGCGCTAACAACTTCACGACGCCGCGCACTGCTCAGGATCTCTTCTTGAGATACTCCAAAAACGCTACTCAAAGCAAGGAAAATCCTTTCTTTTGCTCCTATTTTGGGTGGAAGCGAGCTTATTCCCAATATATGGTAGGCATCTGAGGGAGTCACTTTCTCGCCAGACATCTGCTGATAAGCTATGAGTTTAACAACTGCTCCGCGCAGTCGTCGAATATTATCACTAAAGTGCTCCGCTATGAGTTCCACAATCTCCATATCTAAGGATGCTTTTTCATGTTCAATCATCTTCAAGGCAATTTTTTTACAAATTTCTTTATCTGGTTTTCCAATTTCAGCCACAATTCCCATCTGAAACCGCGAAATCAACCTATCTTGAAACTTCTCAAGATCTTTTGGATTTCTGTCCGAGCAGATCACAATCTGCTTACCGACATTGTAAAGTTCGTTAAATGTGTGGAAGAGCTCACTCTGAATCCCTTTTTTCCCTATCAAAAACTGAACATCATCGAGCAACAGAACATCCACCTTTGTACGATATTTTTCTCGAAATTCATAACCTTTTCCCAACTTTATTGAATCGACGAGTTCATTCAAGAACCTTTCACTTGTGAGATACACTACTCTCAGGTCAGGGTGATACCTAAATATGTAATGACCTATGGATTGGACAAGGTGAGTCTTACCTAAGCCAACTCCTCCACAGAGAAAAACCGGGTTAAATTTGCCTGGCTTTTTAGCAACTTCAACACAGGTACTGTAGGCAAACATATTACTGGGACCCACAACGAAATTCTCAAAGCTAAATCCTGGATTGAGCGGGGTTATTATCAAAGGTCTTTTCTTAACAAGAGGCTCATTGGCTTGTATGTTTTTGACAGAAGTTTCAGTTGCAGATGAGTAAACGATAGAAAAAGGTATATCCTTTTCGAAAACTTCTTTAAGTGCTTTGGAGATGGTGGGTCCGTACTTTTTTTCGAGCCATTCTTTTATGAAAAGATTGCCCACCTCGAAAGTAACCTGGTCAGATGTCACCTCTTTAACATCAAATGTGCTGAACCAGTTTTCCCACGATCGACGATTTATTTTTCCCTTTATGGCCCCCAGTATTTTCTCTCTCATAGATTTACTCCTCAAGAAAAGAATTGTAAAGGACGTTAAGTGGAAAACCTTATCAGGTAGGTTCACTTCATATTATCTTACTCATGGAAGGGAATATCAAGGAACAGAATTGTTTATGTTCTAATAAGTTTCTCAACAATCGTCGCAAGCTCTTTATTGAACGAAAAAAGAGGCGGCTCGGCCGCCTCTTTTTCACTCCTCCACCGTGATTGCGCCGGTCGGACAGCTATCTGCCGCATCCTTTGCACAATCCTGCTCAGTTTCTGGCTCGATTACCTTAGCCTTCCCCTCGTCTGAGATCTTGAAGACATCAGGACAAAGGCTTTCACACACTCCACAACCAATGCATGTCGCTTCATCAACTCTAACCTTCACTGAGAGCACCTCCCTAAACTTTGAAAAACCTTCAAGACAACGACTCGCCTTCTATCCAGCAACCCCATTTTCGAGCTTTCAATGTTATTATACAACAGACCGCTACACATCGAAGTACAACTGGTACTCAATTGGGTGAGGAATAGCCATTACCATTTGATGTTCCTTTTTCTTCATCTTTATCCAATACTCAATCAAGGACTCTGGGAAAGCCTCTTTCAGAAAATCATTGTCTTTTTCAAGTGATTCGGCAGCTTCATAGAGACTACTGGGAAGAGCGCCTCCATGGATCTTGTCGAGTTCCATCTGATGCCTCATTCCGTCTATTCCTGCAAGAATCATCGCAGCTATTCCAAGATAGGGGTTACACGAAGCGTCTATCGTTCTGAACTCAATGCGAGTGTTTTTCTTCTCCTTGATGTAACCAGGTATGCGCACAGCAGCTCCCCTGTCTGCAAAGCCAAAGGTAGGGTGAGTCGGGGCTTCAAAACCAGGAACAAGCCTCCGGTAAGAATTTGTCGACGGGTTGGTGAAAGCCATCAAAGCGGGACAATGATACAACAAGCCCGATACATAGGACAGACATTTTTCTGAAACGTCGACCTTGGATTCACCGGCAAAAATATTTTCCGCGTTCTTCGTCAAATATTGGTGAACATGCATACCATTCCCAGCTTCGTCGTTCAAGGGTTTGGGCATAAAAGTAACAAGAAATCCTTGCTTCTCTGCAACATTCCTAACAACGTGTTTCACCAGAAGAACCCCATCCGCTGCGCGAAGAGCCGTCGTTGGATTGACTTCAATCTCTAACTGCGTGCTTCCAACTTCGTGGTGATGATACTTCACAGAAATGCCGATATTCTCCAGCTTTTCAACGATGTTATTTCTGAGCTCCATGAATCGATCAAACGGATAAATTCTGTGATAGCCACGTTTTCTCCCAACGAAGTATTCACCTTCAAAAGGGGCATTCCAAAAGCCTTCTGGGCTGTTAACCTCGAGTATTATCTGATTGGTCTGAACGGAATATCTAACCTCATCAAAAACATGAAACTCGTACTCAGGAGAAAGAAAAACCTCGTCGGCGATATCTGAAATGCTTTCGAGCGCGTTTTTGAGGATACTCCTTGGATCATGCACATTTGGCTGAAGTGTGTCCGCATCATAGACATCGCATATAAAGCTCGCGACTTGCTCTTCACCTACTTTTTCAAAAAAGAGGGTATCTGGATCTGGAACAATAACCATGTCACTTTTGTGAAGAGTTGCATACCCAAGATTAGAAGCATCAAATCCAACACCATGCTCTAATATCTTCTCTGTAAAACTCTCCCGATGAAGAGTCACATGTCTCCACCGTCCTGACAGGTCCACAACCTTTAAATCGACAAACCTACACCCCCTTCTATCTATTTCGTTGAAAAGATCCAACATATTTTCACCTCCAAGTTTTCATAGATAATCGAAGAATTTGAAGCATTACTATGATAAGCTATTTACATGGGAGGTGCAAGTATGAAAAGAGTCTTTTTGCTATTACTGATAATTCCAGTTATCGCCATGGCCTCAAGCCCCACGGAGCGTTTGACTTCCGCTCTCTCCACACTGAAAGAACTTTCTTCCATTCCCGACAGCAGAGCCTTCACAGAGCTTCTCAAGCAGGCTCAAGGAATTGTGATTTATCCGACTCTCTTAAAAATGGGGTTCCTGATCAGCGGTCAATATGGGGAAGGATTCATGCTGAGGTATGACACGACCACACAAATGTGGTTTGGTCCGAGTTTTGTCAAACTAACGGGCCTCAGCTTCGGACCTCAGGTAGGTATTCAAAATACCTCATTAGTCTTGGTGCTGATGAATGAAGAAGCTATCAGAGGTTTCACACGTGACAATTTCACCTTAGGGGGTAATGTGAGCGTTGCGGCTGGACCTTTGGGAAGAAGATTATCTGCCGATACTGACTACCGCTTAATGGCATCGATATACTCGTATTCCATTACAAAAGGTTTTTTTGCAGGTTTGTCGCTTGAGGGAGCAGCTGTACAAGTCGATCATGAGGCGAACAAAATCTACTACGGAGCTGAGGTTTCAGCCAGTGAGATATTAGAAAGCTATCAACCCATGACACCTGAGGTCGTTGCCATCGTGGATTTTTTGAATTCACTGATGTGCGGCGAAACATCTGAAGAATGATTTTGACACTCTTGTTTTGCCAAGCCGGTTGCTACAGAAGTCCTCTGTGTTTGATGAAGGAATAAACTATGATCCAGCTTCCCGTTGTAACTTTTACGAAAATTATGACATTGTAAATGGGGATCAATCCACCGCTTAGAAGACTGCCGACTTTACCTGTTGGTACAGAGCAGCCGGCGACCTCCAGCAAAACACAAACCGTGAAAACGGCTGTCATTGCTTTCTCCAGTACAACCGCATGGACTCTTTCGAAGGAACGCTCCATATTTTCAAAACTGCTCGTCAAAGCCACCAACAAAAGAGCTGTTCCTCCTGCAACGCCTGCGGCAAATCCTCCACCGGGGCTTAAATGGCCCCAAAAGGCTAAGTAAAAACCCGATAACATGGCTAATAAAGCTATTAGTCTTCCTGTTGTAACCACCGCACTATCCACGACGTGACTCTTTTCTTCAAAATCACCAAGAAACCTGGTGTAAAAACTCACTCCAATAGTCGCTACAGAAAAGACTAAAATTTCAAACAGCGTGTCATAGACTCTGTTGGCAAGATAGATTCCAGTGGTGGCATTCGCAGCACCCGATTCAACAGCTATAATTTCAGCGGCACTTACTTCATCTGGCGGTCCCTCAAGATCCTGAGTCAAAAGCACTCCAAAGACAAATATCAGGCAAATCACGACAACAAACGCTCTCATGACATATCACCTATGTGCTTTCTTATCAAGGAATCAAATGTTCCGCTTTTCAACACGTCTTTCATGTAGTTGCTGAATTGCTCTACGAACTCACTGTCTTTGAGGGCGGAAATTACATAGAAATTCCTGTTATCAGTTATAACCACGTCTGAGGAATCAACTTCGCCTTTCAGAACAAGTTCTCTGGCTTTCAGCAGATCAACTGAGATGCCTTTTACTTCTGCCAATCTTGTTTCAAGAATCGGAAAAGTTGCCAGCACTTTATTCCCAGGTTTAAGCAAAGCCCCACAGGCCGCTTCTATGTACCCTTCTTTGAGATCTTCAATCATCTCTTCGGTACTTTCATATTCGATAATCTCAAGATCTGTGAGTCTGTTTCTGACAAAGCTCAACAGCAGGTCGTACTCAAGACCGACGTATCTTTTGCCGTGTCTCTCGAACAAGCCTGAAACAAGGACCACCCCTATTCTCAACTTACCCGAAGACTTCAGCACTATTAGATAAACAAATGTGGAAAGCATAGCACCAAGCAACGCTTCCGCCAAAGCAACATCTGGAGCGGCGGCCAACACGTAGAAGCTGGCAGCGCTCGCGCTCACAATGGCTTTTGAAAGCGCCGCAATGAGAGGTCTTCTTCTGGTAACAGTGTACAGCGAAAACATCAACAGCAAAAGAGCCGGTAAGAGCTTCATCTTTTCACCCTATTGATCATGCCTCGCGCTATTATATGAGATACAATGGGTCCCAGAATTAGCAAAAGAACTATTGCCACAGAGAGCATAGCAATGGCTTGTTTCCATTCCATCATTATTCCAAGGATTATCAGGACAGAACCCAGAGTATCCGAAATACCCATGTAGTGAAGCTTCTGAAGTGAATGGCAGACGAGAATTCCCACAGTCCCATAGAATGTGAGTACCAATCCAAGAACAACGAGTGTTAAAGAAATCAACTTGTTCCCCTCCGAGACATGAAGTAAGCAAACAGCATTATTCCTCCCAAACTGACTACCAGATAGAAAAACGCCACAGAGAGCGTATTGAAGTCTTTGTTCAAGAATGACCAGATCACCAAGAATAACGTCATCTTAGTGGAAAAACTCGACAGAGCTATGAGTTTGTTCCAAGTGCCTCGCGAGACCAAAAAATAAAGAGCAACAACGCCAATTGATAAAAAATAGATCAAGGCCAGTGCCACATTTCATACCTCTCTTCTTTTCACAAGATGATGAATCACAAGGGTTTGCTCGGTGTCGTCTATAACGACTGTGAGAGGAGTAAGAGTTATTGTAGTGATCTTTGTGAAGATCTCCTCATCTGTGAGCGGCTTACTCCTTTCTGTGATCGCCGATTCAAAAGAATAACCCTTCACCAACATAGAAAGTGCCTGAAAATAGGCAACGAGAACAGAAAACAACAAGATACCCATGAAAGACAACATCCTTACAGCGTTGAAGCGAAACTTAACGATTAGAACTGAAATTACACTGAAAGCAAATCCCAAGAGCAGGATTTCCCAGTCAGCTTGGGCTGTGAGAACCAACCAGAAGAGGATTCCTATTCCAAGTGGAAACACGATGTTAGCCACGCACGATCACCACCAGAAAACACACAGCTATGAGGAGCACGTAAATAGTGAGGGAGTCTTCAAGATTCTCCAGTCTCCTCGGTAACGGTTTCGTTCGATTTTTCAAAATAAAATAAATGAGTGCCCCCACACCCAAGACGATGAGCGATTTGAAAACTTCCGTTCCTTTCACAGATAGCACAAGTGGTGGAAAAAAGCAGTAAAAACCTAAAAGAATATGCACTAACGGGTTAACAGGCCGCATCATTTTAAACGTTGGCCTCAAAAAGAGGAATTTCGAAAAACTGATAACAGTTCCTACAGCGGCTCCGTACATGAAGATCTTTTGCCAACTCGTTAGCTGCGAAAAAACCATGTGTTTGGCAGTTGCTCCTATTGTAAAAGGCAACCCGCAGATTGTAAGGCAAGGCAAAACAACTGCAAGCCAAACCAGAAAGGGAAGTTTCTCTCTTGACAACTTCTTTGAATCTTTCACCGGAAGCTCCTCGGCATTTAAGAAAAGCCACGATTTGAAAACACCATGGGCCAAGGCGTAAAATGAACCTACTGCCGGAGCGGACAACACAAAACCAACCTGGCTGAGCGTGTGATAAGCCAGTATTCTTTTGTAGTTCCTTTCGTTTAGAGCAAAGACAACACCAGCGATGGCCGATACCACACCGAAAAGAACAACAACGTCCACAGTCTTACCAAGAGACGGGCTGAATCTCAATATGGCGTAAACAGCGGTCTTGATCCCCACGCCAGAGAGCAGCGCAGACAGTTCGCTCTCAACAGAAGAATGTAAATCAGGCAGCCACATGCTGAAAAGAAACACCCCTGCCTTTACCAGAAGTCCGGATATCACGAGCACAGCCGGGATGACGTCAACTAATGTGGGTAGTTCAAACGTCCTACTGCGGGCAAAAATCATCCCCACACCGAGCAAGTAAAGATTCATACCAGCAGTGCCAAGTACCATGTATTTGAGAGCGGACCACACCTGGTTGGTTTTCCCACCAAAGCTCGCCAAGAGGAAAACGACAAGAGTTGTCAATTCCAGCAGGACATATATATTGAACATATCACAAGAGAGAAACATAAGGTTGCACGAGGGAAGAAATAGCGCGAGCAGAAAGAAAAAAACCGACGGCTTTTCCTTCTTCACGGCTACAATAGTTGAAGCGAGGAATACGATGCTGTTCATTAGAAGAAAATCTCTGGAGATATTATCAAGAATTAATTTCACACCAAAGGAATTCCACAGTACAGCTTCTCCCGAAAGCTGAGACCAATATATTACGTTGGCAACCACAAGGTTCACAAATCCAGCAGCAAGTGGTATGCTCTTCTTGAACTTATTCAAAAAAGCGAGCATAGAAGAAACGATGAGCACAAGATTAAACAGCACATAAATCCTTACCAATTAACTCGCTCCTCAACTCTTCGACTATCAAGAGTAGAAGTTTTCTTAACAACCAACATTGTGTAGGTTAAGGAAAGTGTGAGGGTTGCAAAACCAATTACAATTGCCGTTACAATTACCGCTTGAGGCACAGGATGCGCGTAGGAAACAGCCATTGCCGTTACAATTGGGGGGCTGTTCCCCGTTTGTGAAGCTATTGCCACATAAAAGCTGATAACCCCTGTGCTCATAACGTCTAAACTGATGATCTTCATCAAGAAATTTCTTCTGAGAACGACGCCGAGAAATCCTATCAGCGTAGTAGCAACCATTATCGCTTCCAGGGAGTGCACACCTCAACACCTCAGAACAAGTATACCAGTTTGACCTGTTCTCTTGGTGAGGCGTGGAGCTTTGGATACATTATCTTTTATAATTGAGCGGAGGGATACGATGTTTAAGCTTGTGAGTGAATACGGTCCATCGGGAGATCAGCCCGAGGCTATAGATGCTTTAGTAAGAGGTATAAGAAGTAACAATCGTTTTCAAACACTGATAGGAGTCACGGGTAGTGGTAAGACGTTTACGATGGCAAATGTCATCGCAGAACTGCAGAAACCAACCCTTGTAATCTCACCGAACAAAACCCTCGCCGCTCAGCTCTACAGTGAATTCAAAGCTTTTTTTCCCAACAATTGCGTTGAATACTTCATAAGCTACTACGATTACTATCAACCCGAAGCTTACGTGCCAACACGAGATCTATACATAGAAAAGAACGCGGATATTAACGATATTCTTGTTCGAATGCGCATGTCCACTCTCAAATCAGTCAAAACAAGAAAAGATGTCGTTGTGGTCGCGAGTGTTTCGAGTATTTACGCTTCAGGAGATCCAAGAGATTTTGAAGAAATGAACATGTACATTACCGTTGGAAAGAAAGAAAATCCCCAGGAAATGGCTCGAAAATTGGCAAAAATTGGATACACCAGAAGTGATGATGTAAATTCAAAAGGGTGCTTCAGAATCTTTGGAGACACTATCGAAATATTTCCCACCTATCAAGATGAAGGCATCAGAATCGAATTCTTTGGAGATATAATTGAACAAATTTACTCTTTTGACAAATTAAACAGAAACAGAATTGAGCAGTTCCAGAAGTTAATAATATATCCCACTATTGAATTTATCACAACTGAAGAAAAGGTAAAACGAGCCATAAAGTCTATTCGCAAGGAGCTGAAAGTGCGGCTTGAGGAGTTGAACCGCCAGGGAAAACACCTTGAAGCCCAAAGACTGAGTCAAAGAACGCTGAACGATCTTGAGTTGTTGTCTACGCTTGGATATTGTCCGGGAATCGAGAACTACTCTCGTCATTTCGATGGAAGAAAGCCGGGAGATCCACCTTACACGCTACTGGATTACTTTGATGAAGACTTCTTAGTCTTCATCGATGAGTCCCATATAGCTGTCCCCCAGTTGAGAGCAATGTGGCGTGGAGACCGCTCGCGAAAGAAAAACCTTGTGGAATATGGTTTTCGCTTACCTTCAGCTTATGACAATCGTCCACTGACATTTGAAGAATTTCTGAAAAAGGTCAATCAGGTGATATTTGTTTCAGCAACGCCTGGTGATTTCGAGCGAAGTATCTCAGATCAAATGGTGGAGCAAATAATAAGACCCACCGGACTTGTTGACCCATATGTCGAGGTAAAAAAGACAGAGAACCAGGTGGATGACCTGATAAATGAAATCGAATCCGTTAGAAGCAGGAAAGAACGCGCAATAGTAACTGTTCTGACAAAGAAAACAGCCGAGCGCCTCAGCGAATATTTGACAGAACTTGGTGTTAGATCTCTCTATATACATTCTGAGATGAATGCCATCGAGCGAGTGAACGTGCTCAAGAAACTGAGAAGAGGGGATGTCGATGTGGTAGTGGGAATTAACCTGCTCAGAGAGGGACTCGATCTACCCGAGGTTTCTCTTGTTGCGGTGCTTGATGCCGATAAAGAGGGATTTTTGAGATCAGAAACAACGCTGATACAGGTGATTGGACGAGCGGCAAGAAACCTCAACGGAAAGGTGATAATGTACGCAGATAGAGTTACACCAGCCATGGAAAGAGCTATCCGGGAAACAAACAGAAGGAGAAAGATGCAAATAGAATACAACAAGCGCCATGGAATCACTCCCAAAACAATCATCAAGCCACTTGAAATGCAGGTGTTCGAGCAGTTCATGGATGAAGAAAAAAAGGAACTTAAAAGCGTTATCGAAACAGCAGACAGCATTTCGAGAGAAGATTACATGGCCCTGTTGGAAGAAGAAATGTATAGGGCCGCAAGTGAACTGAGGTATGAAGACGCTGCAAGACTGAGAGACGAATTGTTCAAACTCAAGGAGGAAATGGAAGGTGAAGATAAATGAAAACAGTCGAGCTGTTAAGTAAGATTGCCGTGGAAGCTGGAAAGATCGTCTTGGATTCAGCAAATGAGCGTTACACAATGCGTTTCAAATCTAGATCTTCAGATATCGTAACAGAAATAGACATCAGGAGCCAAGAACATATAATTTCACGTTTAAAGAAGGAAATTCCTGAGGCTGTGTTTGTGGCCGAGGAATCCAATGAAACAGCGATTCCCGAAGGCGAATGGATATTCATCATTGATCCAATAGATGGAACTCTGAACTTTTCACATGGTTTACCATATTTTGCCATTTCCATAGCGAGGGCAGATGGAGACCTTCTAAAAGAGGGTGTGGTCTATTCTCCCGCATCAAATGAGTTGTTCTGTGCGGAAACTGGGAAAGGCGCTTTTCTGAACGGGAGGAAGATTTACAACAAAAAGATGTGTTCACTGAGTGAAGCTCTTGCCGTAACGGGCTGGCCTTACAACGAGGCTTTGATGAAGTGGACACTTAGTTCGATTCAAACAATGTACAACAGAGTACAAGAAATTCGTATCATAGGCAGTGCCGCACTCGAACTGTGCTACCTTGCTGCTGGACGCTGTGACCTCTACTGGGAAGTCGGCCTAAAACCATGGGATACAGCGGCTGGAGTTGTAATCGCTCGCGAAGCTGGAATAAGTGTTGGAGGAATACACAGCGACGCATACAGGCTTCAGAGTGGAGAAATTCTTGCGGCAGTGCCCTCTGTATATGAAGAAGCGAAAAAATATTTGAGAAAGGATGAAAACTGATGAAACCACAAATAGTTGTTGAAGGTGTTGTAGGAGCTGGCAAGACTACATTCATTAACTGCGTCTCGCGCTGGCTCAAGCTGGAACCATTTTACGAACTCACTGATCAAAAGCTTGTAGATATACTTGAAAATTTCTACAAAGATCCACAAAGATGGGGATTCCAACTCCAAATCTACTTTCTAACAAAAAGATTTCAACAAATGAAACTGGCTTGCAAGAAAGGAAACGTAATCATGGATCGATCCATACACTGTGATCACATCTTTCCAAATGTGCTTCTGAAAAGAGGTGAAATGGACACCCTTGAATACAGCATTTACAAAGAACTGCACGACGAACTCATAGAACTGGTACCTTATCCCGAGTTGATGATATATCTAAAATGCAGTGTAGAAGTTGCGATAGATCGTATTAAGAAAAGGGGAAGGAAGTGGGAACTTGAAATAGATGAAAACTACTGGCAGACAATGAATGAGGAATATGAAAGCTTCTTTGCTAACTACGACTCCTCTGCGCTTCTTGTAATAGACACTGAAAAAGTCGACAAATCGTTTTCGGGATTAGATTTGGTGATAAAAGATATACTCCAGAAGGTCAAAAACGGTGAAATAGATCAGAGAATCATTTATCACAATCATGCGAGGTGCGAATGATGCTGGAAATAGTCGTGGAAGGGACAGTGGGTGCGGGCAAAACGAGTCTCGTAGAGATCCTCGAAAAAGGTATGGGGATGACAGGGTTTTATGAAATGGCTGATCCAGCAGCTGATGAAATCCTTCAGAAATACTACACAGATAAGCGCCGGTGGTGTCTGACGATGGAGCTTTTCTTCCTCCACAAAAGGTTTCTTCAAATCAAGGAAGCAAGTAAAGTAGAGAATGCGGTCATGGACAGATCCATGATCGGAGATTTTGTCTTTGTTAAAATGCAAAAAGATTCGGGCTTCTTAGAAGAAATGGAATATGAACTGTACAACTCGTTCTACCAAACAATGTCAAAGATAACTCCAACACCCAAGCTTACGATCTACATATACTGTTGTGTAAGCACGACACTCAAGAGGATAAGAAAGAGGGGACGAATTTATGAAATGGAAGTTGAAAAAGAGTACTGGAGAAGACTGAATGCGTATTATGATGAGGAATTT
>QNAO01000006.1 GCA_003641785.1 Thermotogae bacterium | reverse complement strand
TTATCAATCTCCGTAGAATTTTTCTAAGGATTTTTCGAAATCTTCCCGACTCATCTCGTATTCATCTCCCTCTCGAGTACACCACGCCGGTAGAGGGAATTTGACAGTGATTGCGCTTCTCATGAAAGGCTGGTCTATCATTACTTCACCCTGCTGGAGTAAAGAGGCTCTCTGTTTTTGTTCAGAAGTTAGGTGAGAGTACTCAGATCTTTCCAGCTCGGCTCCTTTTTGACGACCAACAACAACTGTTGAAGACTGTGTTATCACGCGATAATCAACTTCGGATGCTGTTTGCTCCGCTCCCATGAGAATTACCCTGAACGATCTACCTCGCTCAGCTATGTCTCTGAAAATATTGCCAAGTGGGCCTCCACCATGACGAGGAGCGTATTTGTTCAATTCATCGAGAAACACAAAGACGGGGTCATGTGCCGGCTTCTCTTCCCTGCTCTTCATAACTTCAGCTAAAACGGCTCCTACGACAAATGACTGAACTCTGGAGCGAAGTTTCGATATGTCTATGACCGTTACCTGGCCTGGATTATCCCACGGTATTCTGCCAGGAGAACTTGTGCCAAGCTCAGCGCCTAGGAAATTCGACTGCGTCCAAACTAAGTTCATGCCTATCTTTTCGACAGATTTCAAACGTCTGACAACGGCGGAAATCGTTCCCTTGCCAAGCTGTCCGAGAAGTGTTCTTCGAAGCTCGCTCTCTTCGTCTGAAAGCTCCTTTATGAGTTTTGAAAGCGTTTCAGGAATTCCCCAGAGGGAGAGATCAAAGCCATTTTTTATAGCTTCTTCAAGAATTACGTCGGGTTCATCAGTCGACGGTTTACATTTGTGTATAGAACAATACTTTAAAGCTTCATTGTGAACAATTTCGAGCTTCTGCAAGAAATGCTCTGTGATGGTGCTCGTTGCCAGTTGCAAGTTCTGATTGTTCTCAAGTTCACTGGGATCGAACATGAGTTCGAAAAGGCCAAGTTTGAAAATCTCTACTGTGTTCCAACCGTACACAGACACTTCGCCAACACGTTTATTCACCCAAGCTTCGCTGGAACGTGGCGACTTGCGCGGAACGCAGAAACTCACCTTGGGAAAGGGTTCGGCTTTAACATGAGTCTTGCTGTAAATATCTCGCCATTGCCGAGATTTCTCAGTTCCATCGAGTGATTTCCATTCTCTTGACCATTTATCAAGAAACATCAGCCCTTCACCCTTGACATTGAAAATCAGAAATCTTGACCGAGCGAGGCTTGCCATAAGCTCATTCTTTTCAGCCAGTCTTGCTCCTGTGTCGAGTAATGATTTCATCAAGAATGTGGCGTAGGAAGTCTTAGCTGCGACACCAGACTGACCAGAAATGTTTATATGGGCTCCATTCTCTCCAAGAATATATCTGACATCAACGTACGCCGGCTTCCCATTTCGAAACACCCCAACCGGGACAGCAAGGTTGTTCTCCAGCAGAGTATCAAAGGAGAGTGCTACATTAACTTCATCGCGTGTGGCGAGCTCCACAGGTGTACCCGGAGGAGGTGGAACCTCAGGGGCATCGGGGATAAGCGTGCCGTCTTTTTCAATGAGCATCCGGGTTGTCATACAACTGGCTGTGAATATCTTAAAAGCTGGTTTCAAACCTTTCAGCGCAACGTCTTCTTCATAACCACTGAGAGGCCCATTATCCCACTTCGCTTCAATCTCTGTGACAATTCCGTAGTATATTATCTTGCCGTAAGGGTTGTAGTGAAATGAGACTTTCACAACATCATCTATTTGAAGCATATAGCCGGGTGATTTGTTTTCTTGATCCAGACGAACTGAAAACTCGTATGGTGTCGAGCTGTGCATACCTGTGATAACACCCACGCGCATTTAGAGCTCCTCCCTTGGTAAAGTGGCTTTCATATCGACATTCACTTCCCCTTTGACATGGAAATACAACAGGCTTCCCAATGAAACCGGTTTGAAAAGGGGTACTGTAATTCTAATTTCTTCCTCCACAAAGAGATTCCCAGACAAGATAGAGCTTCTCCAGGGCATCTCGATTTCATAAGTTCCAGCAGGAAGCTTCACAAGGTCTGGATCTATCTCAAGAGAAATAGAAATCCCTTGTTCTACAACATCGACTCTTTTTGTGACAGCGTCAATAGCGAAAGGATGTCCAAGCAGTTCAACGGCTTTGTGAACTCTTCCAGCTTTTAAAAGAGATCTGATTCTTGTGCTACTTATTCTCTTGCCTGAGCTGTCGACGACATCGGGTATGCATTGAAAGGCGACACCGTTTTTCTGACACAATTTGGACAGTGTAGCAACACTTCCTGAAGCGTTCTTGCCAAACCTGAAGTCCTCCCCAACCGCAATGAGCACGACACCGGACTTTAAAATGTATTCTTGAAAGAACTTTTCGGGTGTCAGTGTGCGTATCTCCAAAAGATCGAGAAACCTTATCTCATCGACGTATTCAGACAGGAGTTCACTTCTAACGGCGGGTGATGTCAAAAGACCCGTGAAACTTCCTTTGTAATATTCCATTGGATAATTTATAATAAACGCCAATGAGCTAGCTGCGAGCTCTTTCGCCTTTTCTTTTATTATTGATAAGATTTTTTGATGGCCAATGTGTACTCCATCAAAGACCCCAATTGTTGCACACGAGCGTCTCATTTGTTCAACTCCTAATCTTTGAAGACTTTTTCTGGTTTGAATACAACCTCGTTTTTATTGTGCTTGACAAGCGTTCTCAAAAATTTCGAGCTTCTTTGCGCCCTTGCTATCATCACAAGATTTTCCTCAACAAAAACCTGCACGAGCTCAGATTTGGAAAATCTTTCATATTCGACAACATCTGAAACAAACACAGGTCTTCCGTTGAGCACTCTTTTTTTGGCTTCGCTCTTTATGGAAACCTTGGGAAAGTCCAGCGCTTTAGAGATGTCTATCAAAGACGAGATAATTTTCTCGGTGGATGAATCGAAGATATCCACCGCCTGATCATCGGTGAATCTACCGACCGCTGTCCTCCTAAGTTCAATAGCCGTCGCGCCACAACCCAATTTGTAGCCGATGTCAGCGCATAGAGATCTGATATACGTGCCCGACGAGGTCTCAACGGTGAAGGAGACTTCGTCACCGTTGACTTCGATATCTTCCACACCGTGAATAGTGACTTGTCGCGGTGGAAGTCTGATTATCTTTCCAGCTCTTGCGAGCTTGTAAAGCCGCTCTCCTTTGTATTTGCGCGCTGAATAAGCAGGGGGCACCTGCCTATAGCTTCCAACAAACGACAGCACAGTGTCGATGATTTCAAGTTCGCTGACTGCGCAGCTTCTTTTTTCAACCACATTACCGGTGATATCAAACGTGTCAGTTATGATACCAAGCTTCATCTTAACTCTGTAAGTCTTTCTGAGGTCTTTCATGTATTCTAACAATCTTGTTGCATTTCCCACTCCAATTATAAGGACTCCAGTGGCAAAGGGATCAAGAGTTCCAGCGTGACCAATCTTTCGGATTTTCAGCTTTTTTCTGAGCTCCTCCACTACATCATGAGAAGTGGGTCCCTTTGGTTTGTCGGCGATCAGCAATCCTCTGTACACAAAGACTGCACCTCAGTTATCCTTCTTCATTTTGTTTAGCAGTTCTTGAATCCTGACACTCGCCTCTATTCCTGGATCTTCTTTGAAGCGAATGTTTGGCGCGGTGTAGAGATCCAGGTTCTTTGCCAAGTAAGTTCGAAAGTACCCCTTTGTTTTCTCAAGATCGTCTACAATCTGCTTCCGGTGCTCCGAATCTCCCATGACACTCACATACACATCAACAAAGCGCTTGTCTTTTGAAAGTTCTGCCCTCGAGAATGTTATTATTTCGTTTTGAATAACAGGTTCTTTTGCCCTTCTAAGGGCTTCTGTGAGAAGTCTAATGATTTCGGATTCCAGCATCGCTTTCCTGTAATCGGGCCTCATTTCACTGCCTCCTGTCCTATATTCAGGAAATCCTGAACAGTGGATAGTTTTTCTTTCAACCTTTCGGAATATCTTACCAGGAATTTTGGTCTTATACCCAATGTATTCAGTGCAAATGGTTCTACTACTGGTTTTTCGTACGAGAAAGAATCGCCGTACTTCAGCAAATTGATAAGAAAATCCGCGATGTGCACCATAGATATCACATCTGAATAAAGCGATTCAGAAAAATCTTCTGGTGAGTGATGACCACCACACGTGAGGAATATGACTTCCGGTAGATTCCAGCTTTGCAGCAGCTTCATACCGACCGCCGCGTGTTCGGGAATTTGCAGTTTCTCTTCTGCCTTACAAAAAGAAATCTTCAAACTTGAAGTCAGCTTTACAGCAGCTTCGAAAACCTCGGGAAACACATAATCTAAAGCAATCTTACCCATATCGTGAAGTAAGCCTGCAATGAAAAGCTCTTCCTTGTTTGGATATCCCGTCATCTGGGCAAGAAGTTCGCTGCCAACAGCCACTCCAACAAAATGCTTCCACAACTGGAAATAATCCAAATGCTTTCTGTGTTTTCGTGACAATATGGAATCATATGTGAAAACACTCAGTGCCATATTTCTGACAGTTCTAAAGCCAAGAATCATAACCGCCTCATTGATAAGAGTGATCTTCCGTGGAAGACTATAATACGCCGAATTGACCAGACGCAGAATTCTTGAAGCGAGGCTCGGATCGAGTTTTACAACATTGGCAAGATCCTTTGCCGATGCTTCAGGATCTGAAGCTGTCGATATAATTTTGTTCACGACCGGATCGGGTGTTGGCAAATCTTCCACTCTGGAAATGATGTCTTCAAGCTTCATGCTTGTCTGCTCCTCTAGGAAAGTCAACAAAAAACCTGCTTCCCTTTTGCTCTTCACTCTCGAGACGAATTTGTCCGCCGTGCAATTCCACGATTTCCTTTGCGATTGTTAAACCAAGGCCAGTGCCTTCGATCTCGTAATTTAGCGAGGAACCACCACGAAAGAACTTCTCAAACACTTTTTCCTGAATCTGCTTTGGTATTCCCACCCCGTTGTCTTCTACAACTACAGTAAGAAAGTCTTCTGAACTCTGTACAATGACTTTGACATATTTTTCCGAGTTATCCTTTTTACAGTATTTTATCCCATTGCTGACAAGATTTATGAGAACCTGTCGAATACGCCTTTGATCCGCGGTGATGAGCGTATCCTGGGTTTCTTGCTCTACCAGAAGTTCCGCGCCGCGACTTTTTGCAAACTCTTGCATGGAGTGAACAACATCTCTGACAAGGTCCATCATATCAAAAGTTGTCCTTTCCAGTTTAAGCATGTGCTGTTCTATTCTCGAAAAATCCAGCAATTCCTCTAAAAGCCTTTCAAGATGCAGGCTTTCGTTGTAAATCGTTTTGAGAAAATCAACCATTGTTGCATTATCAAGATCGTCTATGCTTGAGATCAATGTCTCTGAGTACGCTTTTATTGCTGAAAGCGGTGTCCTTAATTCGTGAGAAACATTGGCAACGAATTCTGTTTTCATCTTGTCAATGTTTTTGAGTCTTTCGAGCTCTTTGGTATTGGTTATATCAGCCAATGTCACAAGTACCTGATGCTCACCTTCGTACTCCAACTTTTCTCCCACTATGGAATAAAAATTACCGTTCATTTCTAATTCCTGAATCTGCCTTGTTCCCGTTTCAAACACTTTTTGGACTATCTTCTTCACCTCTTCTTCGAACAAGGGGTTCTTCGCCTGGTCGAGATACCTTATATTTGAAAAAACGGGTTTCAGATCCTTTCCAACAGCAACGATCATCTGAGAGAACGTGTTGAGTATCTCGTGCATGTACCGTAACGTCTCTTCAACCGCGTTGTGCTGCCTTTCCAGCTCCACATACAATTCCAAATTCTCCAGAACCGTCGAGCTCAGAAATGCAAGGATTCTCATTGTGTCTGCCGACTCTATCGGTAGTTCACCCAGCGACTCTCCGATCATTACCCCGATGATCTTCTCTGCTTTGGAAAGTGGATAGATGAAGATTGTGCCCTGCTCTCCAGGCAAATATGAGGGAGTGAGATTCTGTGTAGACCAGTGAACCATGCTTTTGAGTTCTTCTGAAAGTTCGCTATCTCGATTTCCTTGTGCAAACTTTACATTACCATTCGGATCACAGACGCTTACCCAGGCGCAATTTGCCAGTTTTGTTGTGATTCTCACAAGGGCTTTCATCAGATCTTCGGGATTTCTGACATTGCTCATCTCTCTTATAAAGCTCGAAAACAAGATGAAAATTTTCTTAGATGCGACATCCTGCAGCATGATCCCCTCCTGTTGTATTATAAGGTATTAGATGAGTGCAGATGTTTTGAGAGGGGGAGTATCATGAATTGGAAGACAATTTTGATTCAAGGAATTGAGTCAGCAATTGCGATTGCCGTTTCCTACTGGATATATCGACTGCTTTACGGTACACTGAAGAAGACAGCCAGGAGACTCGGAAGAGAGCTCAAAATGCCCAACACAATACGGGTTATTTTGGGCCTAATAATTGCTGTTATAGCAGTGATGGTGCTTCTTCAGATATGGGACATAGATTTGTTGCCCTATTTGGCGGCGTTTGGTGTCACAGGAATAATAATAGGTCTTGCGCTTCAAGATCCGTTGACAAACCTGATATCAGGCTTTCTCGTGTTGATCACTGGAAAACTCAAAGAGGGAGATGTCGTGGATGTTGAAGGAACATCGGGTGTTGTCAACGCGGTGCAGGTGAATCACACGGCTTTGCGATCCTTTGATGGGAAATCGGTGCTGATTCCTAATCGACAGGTATGGAACGGAAAGGTGACTCAGTTTTGGCCTGGACCGGTGAGACGCCTTTCAATGAAAGTAGGGGTTTCTTATTCGTCTGATTTGAAAAAGGTTTTGGAACTTCTCAGCAAATCTCTTGAGGAAGAGCCTTTGGTGGAGAAAGAAGGAGTCAGCAATTCCGTGACCTTTGTTGGCTTTGGTGACTCCTCAATAGATTTTCAACTTCTGTACTGGGTAAAGAGGGAAAACTATTTTGCGGCACAAAAGGCGTTGGCTCTGAGAATAAAGCACAACTTTGATGAAAATGGGATTGAAATACCCTTTACACAAATCGATCTGCACATGAAGGATGACATGAAGGGCAAATAAAAGCGGTGATGATATTGTGGGAAAACACTATTTTCTGCGCTATGGATACTGAGACAACAGGTGTTGATCCGATGAACGGAGACAGGATCATTGAAATTGCGATGGTCCCAATTTACAGAGGCAAGGTGCTTCTCAGATGGTCCTTCCAAAGCCTTGTGAATCCGATAGTGAGAATCCCAGCTCTTACTGAAAAGGTTCATGGGATCAGCAACTCTCAAATAAGCGATGCGCCAACAATGGAAGAGATCTTTCCAACAATTGCTGGTTATGTGAGAAAATCGATCTTGGTTTTGCATCATGGCGATTTTGACCTCTCATTTCTCGATATGGAGGCAAAGGAAATCGGCACATTTCCTTTGAGTATCTCATATGTCGATACGAGCGAGATCTCAAAAACTCTTTTTGGAGAAACAAAGAGCTTGACATGGCTCGCGCACAGGTATGGGTTCGATGAACCCAATCACAGGGCACTGGACGATGCCGTTCTCACATGCAAGGTATTCCTGAAAATGATGCGATCACTCGGGCATGATCGTGTTAAAGAGTTCATACGAGTTTGGAGGGGACGAGATTGGTAAAAAATTATGTACTTGACACGAATGTCTTGATTCACGATCCGAATTCAATCTATTCCTTTGAAGACAACAACGTAGTAATTCCACTTCCGGTGCTCGAGGAACTGGATAAGCTGAAGACACATTCGGGCTCAGTGGGAAAAGCAGCTCGTGACGCAATTAGAGCATTCGACAAGCTTCGCTCTAAGGGCCAGTTATCTAAAGGAGTGCCCATCAATGGTAATGGCACCCTTAGAGTTCATGTTATTACGGAAAGAAAACCTCGGGGACCAGATTTCCTCTATGAAAAATACCTGGATAACTGGATTCTTACTTACACCTTAGATATATCCCAAAAAAGTAGAGTTCCAACGTTTTTAGTCAGCAAGGATATCAACTTAAGAGTCAAGGCGTCGGCTTTGGGAATTCCTGCGCAGGATTATTTGACAGATAGATCCGATTTAGACTTGTTACCACCCGGATACAAAGATCTGACAAATGTTGTCGCCGATCCATCACAATTTGACATGGGCCAACTTGAAGTTGTCGAAAACGAGTACGTGAAAATCGGCAATGAACACTTCAAAGTCAACAACGGAAAATTGAAAAGGCTTCTTTTGGATTACAAGTCTTCGATATGGGGTATTAACGCGTTGAACACGGAACAGCTCTATGCTATGGATGCTCTGCTCGATGATGACATGTCTATGGTAACAATTGTTGGAATAGCGGGCACGGGTAAGACATTGATATCTCTCGCCTGTGCTCTTGAAAAAACCGTACGGCAGTCGAAGTACAGACGTATAATTGTGACAAGACCAATGATTCCACTTGGGAAAGACGTTGGTTACCTGCCTGGATCACTTGAAGAAAAGTTGAAACCTTGGATGCAACCGATTTTCGATAACCTTGAATTTCTGTTTGATCGTGTGAATATGAGTCTCAAAGACTTTTTGAAGAAAGATGTTATGGAAATAGAGGCTCTCAGTTTCATAAGAGGCAGGTCTATTCCAGATCAGTACATAATTATTGATGAAGCTCAGAACCTGACGCCACATGAGGTGAAAACTATACTCACACGTGTGGGAGAAAGGTCCAAAGTTGTTTTGATAGGAGATCCGTATCAGATAGATACGCCCTATCTTGACAAAAGCAGTAACGGACTCGTTTACGCAGCAGCACGAATGAGCGGAAATGAGAAAGTTGCCCACATCACGCTGGTAAAGGGAGAACGGTCAGAACTCGCGAATCTCGCCGCCAAGCTACTTTAAAGGGGGAGTTCAAGATGATTAAGGCGCGCAACTTGACCAAAAAATTCGGCGAGGTTAACGCTGTTACAAATGTCAATTTGTTTGTGGAGAAAGGAGAAATATATGGCTTTCTGGGTCCAAACGGAGCTGGCAAAACAACAACTATCCGTATGCTCACGGGTTCTTTGAAGCCTACCAAAGGCACTGTTAAGATAATGGGTCTTGATATGGAAACACATGAAATAGAGATCAAGAAAAGAATAGGAGTTGTCCCTGACGAACCAAGGATATATCCATATCTTAAAGGAAAGGAATTTCTTGACTTCATATGTGATATCTACGATCTCAACAAAAGGCAGCTTTCCCCGAGAATAGATGAACTGTGCTCGGCCTTTGGTGTTGACTATCTGGAAAAGATTGTGTCTGACATGTCACATGGCATGAAACAGAAACTATACCTCATAAGTGTTCTCATGAGGAAACCGGAAGTTGTGTTCTTAGATGAGCCCACGGTGGGATTAGATGCAAAGTCAGCAAAAATATTAAAGCTTTTGCTCAAAAAGTATATAGAAGACGGCTGCACAGTGTTCATGACAACGCACGTTCTGGAAATAGCCGAAAAGATGTGCAAGCGGATAGGAATCATTCACCTTGGCCAACTAATAGCGGAAGGTACCTTAGATGAGCTTCGAGAGCAAACTGCTGATAAAAAGGCGTCTCTTGAGGACGTGTTTTTGGAACTGACTTCAGAAGGTGAAAACATAGAAGAAATCATTAAGGAGTTGTGATGTTGTGAAAAAATTCTTGATCCTTTTGAAGTATGGCCTTTCCGGTTCAAGCGCTGCTCGTACTAATTCCAGAAGAAAAAGAGGGAAGGTAAGTGCCACTTTAATGCCAATAATAGCCTCAACTGCTTTTGGGATTCCTATGATCTTGCTCTTTGGGCGGAGTTTTTACCTTCTCAAAGATGTTCAAATTGCAGGGACAGATCTTGCTACCTTCCTGGTATCTATGTGGTCAACTGTGGCGGGAGTTCTTTTTCTTGGAGCTTTTGTTCCAAGCTTTGTTACATCATTTCTCAGGAACGAAGAGGTGCTGATGCTTCTGACGCTACCAGTAAAGAAATCTGCGATTGTTCTCTATCAAATGGTTCTAACACTTATGGTGCAGTCTATAACAGTTGTGATGTATTTATTCACGATACCCACTTACGCTGTAGCCACAGGGAAAAATTTTCTGCTATCTGTTATCAGCGCCTTGCTCGTCATTTTGCTCGTACTGTGTATCTCGCTGATTCTTTCCATCTTTCTTGGAAAGTGGATGAATCGATCCTTGGCGCGAAGAATTAGCATGATAGTTTACATAATAGCCATTGTGCTATTCCTCGCCGCGTCGCAGCTTTTGCCAAGATACGCATTTGAAGGGGTGAACCTGGGATCCATTGAGAAACTGACAGAAGTTGTTTCACTGTTTACAGGCGCATGGAACGTGTTTTCATGGCCCGTGATGGTTTTGCAGGGTGAGTATCTGTATCTTGTTTTACTGATAATGGCGAGCGCTCTTCTGTGGGTTGTTTCCATGCAACTGGCAAATAACCTCGATCTCGGAACGTTTTCTGAGAAAGTAAGTACAACAAAAGCGCAAAAGATTAGGAAGAATCTTTTCTTGAAGGGTTTTTATATGAAAGACGCAAGAATTCTTTTAAGGATTGAGCAAGCCGTGTTTATGTTCATATATCCAATTGCCTTTGCTTTCATATTGGGATTCTCAACTAAGTCCTTTCTCATGCCAGTCTTTCTCTGTCTTCTGATAAGCACATTTTACGTATCGATTCTTTCAGCCACTCTTTTGAAACAGGAGTTTTTAACCTGGCCTGTTCCGCTGAATTTTCCGGTGACAAGTTTGCAGTTGATACTGCCGAAAATAATTGTCCCCACAACGTTATTTTCGTGCGCCTTTCTTGCTGTTGTACTTGTTTTCAAAATTGCTTTTAATCTGCCTTTTAGGATTCTCTGGATGGTTCCGGTGGCTTTCACTCTTTACAGCGCCGCGGCGATGCTCGGTTTGAAAGTCATGATCAAAGAAAGAAATCGGGTTGATTTGAGTAATCCTTCCAAGGTGATGAGCACTGCAAACATTTTCGCAATCGAAGGCATTGTTATGGCTCTTGCGTTTGCATCGATTCTGCCGCTACAGTATTACATGTTTTCCAGAGAATCCCTTCTGAATTTTGTCAAAATCGAAGCTCTTGTTCCCATTGTGGGAATAGGCGTCCCCACAGCAGTTGTGATTGCGATAATTATATATTTAGTTAGAAATATCAAAAAGATAGCTTTACAGGATACAAGTATCGACTAATTCACACAGTTTGGTGGAATTTTCCCTTCGAGCGCCACGATTACGTTTTCAGCCACGATTACTGACATCTTCTCGCGTGTTTCTTTAGAAGCGCTTCCTATGTGGGGTGTGATAACAACGTTGTCAAGTTCCATCAAACCGGGGGTCAAAAGAGGCTCATTCTCAAAGACATCAAGAGCTGCCCCGGCTATTCTCTTTTCTTTTAGAAATTTGACAAGAGCCTCCTCGTCTACAATGGGGCCACGCGCGGTGTTTATCAAATACGCTGTTCGCTTCATCAAAGAAAGCTGATCTTCTCCTATCATGTGGTAGGTATCTTTGGTTAAGGGAACATGGAGAGAAACAAAATCGGCTTCTTTGAGCAATTTCTCCAGTGAAACATAACCGGCATTCAAATTACTTTCAATATCCAGAGGAAGCCTACTCTTTGAATAGTAAATTACCCTCATGCCAAACCCGATTGCGCGTTTCATCACAGCTCGACCAATTCTGCCGGCTCCTATCACTCCTAAGGTTTTGCCAAAAATATTTGAACCCAGCATCAACTGCGGTTCCCATCCTTTGAATTTCCCACTACGGGTGAATTTGTCAGCCTCAACAATCCTTCGCGCCACGCTGAGCATCAAAGCCCATGTGAGATCTGCGGTTGTTTCAGTCAAAACACCTGGTGTATTTGTAACGAAAATGCCGTGCTCTTTAGCGTATTCCACGTTGATGTTGTTATAGCCGACCGCGTAGTTGGCTATTATTTTTAGCTTTTTTGCGCCGCTTAAGATTTTTTCGTCAATAGCATCGCTGAGCAAACACACTAAGGCGTCAGCATCTTTTGTTCCTTCATATATTTCCCGCTTTGAAAGGCTTCTATCGCTTGCACCAATTTTCACTTCAAAGCGTGCTTTCAACATTTCAAGACCCTTTTGCGGAATCTGGCGTGTTACGAAGACTTTCACTTTTTTGCGCACCTCCGTGGTAAGTTCTTTTCATAGCATACATACGTTCATCACTATCTCTTATAATATCATCAATACTTTTCCCTTCTGCCCATGTAGAAATACCGAAACTGTAACTAACTGGTATTCTCACTTTTGGAAGGTCTCTTGGAGCGAATGGATTCGCTTTCATCTGTGAATAGACTTTCTCCATACGCGAGCGACTTTCTTCATAGTTTGACTTTCTCATTATTATGATGAATTCATCTCCTCCGAATCTGCCAAGGCTATCTTCGGACCTCAAATTAGCCTGCAGTCGTGATACAAAATGTCTCAAAAACTCGTCACCTATGCTGTGACCATGGGTGTCGTTGATCTTTTTCAAATTGTCTATGTCTATCATGACAAGACTAAATGGAGTCCTGGCATCTATACAGTGTTGAATGATTTTCAAAATTCCTTCTCTGGAATACGCTCCTGTGAGAGAATCTCTGTTGTACGCTTCTGTAAGGTCGAAATGCAGCTTATGAGCTTTGAAGATATAGTGCAGAAACACATGAAGATTCTGAATCAAGTAAGGTTTTCCTGCGATGTAACTCGATATCTTTCGAGTCTGTCCAATGTAGCAAACAGTGTCCTTCAATATAGGTAACTGAATGATAAACTTCGCTTTTGCGAAAATTTTCTTCATAGTGGAATCGTCTGCGAGAATGAACTCCGATTTTGATATTGTCCTTGTTTTGCTTAAGTTGCCACATTTGAAATGCTTTTTCAGAATACCCCCTTCTGCGAAAAAGACTTCGCTTCCTTCAGAGGAGTTCGCCATTAGTGCCACTGCGCTCGATTCAAAAACGGAACTCAGCAGTTCAACTGCCTTCTTGTAAAGAACGACCACATCCATGCGTATATCGAGTTCTTTGGACCAAATGATCTGTTTTCTCAAAATTGCAAGATGCAACATCACCCCTCGCATTAAAAGAAACAAACTAAATCCAAAGGTCGCGATTCCAAATAGAAAGAAAACATTGTGGAGCATGTTCC
>QNAO01000005.1 GCA_003641785.1 Thermotogae bacterium | reverse complement strand
TGGTGCGATCGAGTTTATCCACAATTCAATTCTGAAATTGAGAGATGCCGGTGTCGGAATACTTCTGATTTCCATGGAACTTGAAGAGATATTCACACTCAGCGATAGAATAATCGTTATGTATGAGGGAGAAATTATGGGAGAGGTGCTGCCACAAGAAACCACAATTGAGGAAGTGGGTTTGCTCATGGCTGGTCATAGATTAGAGGAGGTCAGGGGGCATGTGTCTTGAGAAGTAGATTATGGGCATTCTTGGTTCCAATCGTTTCTGTAGTGATCGCCTTACTGCTGGCTTCTCTGGTGATACTTTTTATTGGGCAAAACCCAATAACCGCGTATCAAGCGCTGATTCGCGGAGCTTTCGGTTCCAAATTGTCTCTGGCTACGACTATCGTCAAGACAACCCCCTTGATACTGACCGGACTCGCGGTTGGGTTCGCTTTCAGGGCCGGATTGTTCAACATAGGCGCTGAGGGGCAAATGATCATGGGCGCTCTTGTGGCGACCACTGTCGGTATCAACATGGGTTCAACGCCGGCTGTAATAGCTATTCCACTGACGATGCTGGCAGGGATGGCCGCCGGCGCGGGGTATGCGGCGATTATTGGTTTTTTGAAAGCGAAGACAGGTGCTCACGAGGTTGTCAGCAGTATAATGCTGAACTGGATCGCAGAATATTTTGCCACATACATGGTAACGGTTCCTCTGGCAGTTGGGATGGGAACCCCAAAGAGTCCTGAGATAGCTCCTTCTGCAAAGCTTCCCCCTTTACTCACAGTTCAGGCAACAGAGCTGACATCCGGCATTCTTATTGCAATTCTCGCTGCTTTTGTGATGTATATAATACTTGAGAAAACTACCAAAGGTTATGAAATAAAGGCAACAGGATTCAACCCATACGCTGCTGAATATGGAGGAATAAAGATATCTCAAAACATAATTTTGGCCATGGCTGTTAGTGGGGCTCTCGCAGGGCTTGCTGGTTCTCTTGAAGTTATGGGAGTTCATCACAGATTCTTGGGAACACTTTCTGGGGGCAAAGGCTTTGATGGGATTTCAATTGCTCTTATAGGACAAAATCATCCAATTGGAATAATTTTCGCCGCTCTTCTGATGGGCTCACTCAGAACGGGCTCTAACGAGATGCAATTTGTTGGCGTGCCAAAACACATCATCATAATCGTTCAGGGAATCGTCATATTTCTGGTCGCGGCGGATAGAATTGTCAGGACAGTTCTCATAAGAAAAAGGGTGAAAAGCCAATGAGATTTCTAATGGCGCTTTATGAGATATTCACAAATCCACAGTTTTATAAACTCACGTTGACAGCCGCAACTCCGTTCATCTTCGCTTCTCTTGGTGGAGTTTACAGCGAGATAACAGGCGTGGTGAACATCGCATTAGAGGGAATAATGCTAATGGGAGCCTTTTTTTCGATTGTGTTCACCTTTGCACTCGGTAACCCCTGGATTGGTGTGGCTGCTGCGATAGTTATCGGTTTAGGCATGGCGTGGCTGCACGCTTGGGCAAGCATCAAATGGTGTGGAAACCAAATAGTCTCAGGAACAGCTTTGATCCTGCTGGCGCAGGGTGTAACCGGTTTCTTAATGGAACCAATTTTTGGGCAGCCCGGTCAAACAGATATCGTTGGAAGAATACCTGAGTTCCGCATTCCTGGACTCGCCAATATACCTTTTATTGGAGATGCGATAGGAACATTGAGTCCGCTAATATACATCGCTTTTGGAAGCGTCGCGTTGACCTGGTTCATTATATTCAAGACAAAGCTTGGACTGCGAATGCGCGCTGTAGGAGAGAACCCTGAAGCTGCGGACACGCTTGGAGTGAACGTTCATATGGTTAGATACTTTGGCGTGTTGATGAGCGGTGTTATGGCCGCGCTTGGTGGCGCGTTTTTGAGCGTCGGAGAGGTGGGAAATTTCAGAGAATTAATGACCGGCGGAAGAGGCTTTATAGCTTTGGCTGCGATGATCTTGGGAAATTGGAATCCTGTTGGTGCCATGTGGGCAAGCTTACTATTCGGTTTCTCTGAGGCTTTTGCCAATCAGTTGCAGAGCAGTCCGCTTCTTCATGTATCTTCAAATGTGAAGCCGCTCTTTAACATGTTTCCTTTTGTCGTAACCCTCGTTGTTGTCGCTGGATTTATAGGACGGACGAGACCTCCTGCCGCAGATGGTGTTCCATATGAGAAGTGAGGTGAATTTTAGTGAGGAAGATACTCATTACGGCACTGTTGATATCCGCTTCACTGCTCTTTGCAACAGAATTGATGATAGGTGGTGGATTCATATTTGGAAACATCACAGGATGGAATCTCTCGGGGGGATTGGTAGATCAAAACTATAAAATTGACTTAGGGCTGAACTTTGACCTCGGTAAAACAGTTCCTGATTCTACCACTACCAAGGATTTCTACCAGATTGACATATTCTCTGTCATTCCGCTGTATTCACTTGAGGATTTCAAGATAGGACCTGCCTTAGCCATCATGGGTGGAAACTACACTTCGGATTCATGGGAGACGTCTTTCGCGATTGGTATTGCTGCAGAATACAATTATCAAAGTGTTAGTTTCAGTGCGGGGATGCTGTATCCCTTCTCGGGCACATTTGATTTCTATAAAGCACTTTGTGTCGGCGCACAATTCTTCATTACTCCTCCCCAAGGAAAACAGTTCATAGATAAACTCTTCGTGTCGGTGGACTTGTTGATGGGTAGAGTTCGCTTTATGGCAGGTTTAATAGAGCCTTTCTAATCAATCGACTTTGGTTTCAAAGATTACAACATCCCCATCTTTCAATGGATCTGTGAAAAAAGCGGTTTTGTTATTGAGCTTAAGCGTGTAATCTTTCACTTTTGAAATGTAAACTTCTTCAAGAGCCAAAGCGTCTGCGACGATGAAATCACTTTTGTGGAAAGTGATTTTCATACCTTCTTCGAGCGGAGTGTTCGCATCTACGTATTTGTCATCGATGAGCACTGCATCACGAACGCCATCTAAATTGACCTCTCGGTTGTTGAACGTTATCCGTATGGATTTCTTGGGGGGTAGAATATCTGCAATTTTTTTCCGACAAAGGCTCACTTTGATTTTGCTTCCAGGAGCCACATCTTTGTCGGAAAAATGAACCGTGTACCTGCATTCACTTCTTCTTTCTCCATTGAGCACATATGACACATAGCCGAGTCTTTCCTTGAGATATTCTTGTATCTCATCAACTGTCACTTTGCACTCAATCTTGTTTCCATCTTGAACAAACAAGTCGTAGTTTGACACCTCGACATCGTCAACAGTTACGGTGGGATAGAACTCAACTGTTTCACCAATGTCTTCCAGAATCAGTTCAATAGGCTTTATTATGTCTCGTATTCTCAGCTCATCTGTTTGATCATCACTTTTCGAAACGACTTTTATTTCATCACCGTTGTCAACCGTGTCATGAAGTGATGCCTCAATACCATTCACAAAGACGTCTGAACCTCCAGAAAGACCCCTTCGATGAATTTTTGTCTCTCCATTTAATTCGTACACGATAGCTGATTTAGGTCTACCCACGATCTGAGTTAAGTCGTAACCCAGTTGAATCAAAACCTGCAGCACTGTTGGCTTGTGATTGAGACGCAACACTTCAACTTTTTCGCCGTTTACGAAGACAGTGTTGAATACAGAGCCTATCCTTTTCGCCGCGGCATAAGCGATTCCAACTGGTGTGACAAATTCGCTTCCTTGGATTTTTCCCGTAAGATCTTGAATGCGTTTCAAATCATTTGCCGATCTGAGGCTTACTCTTTCTTGTGGAATACCGAGTTCCTGCGCCATTGCGTTAACAAACGATGGAACTCTTGCACCTCCACCAACAAGGAGCACTGCGCTTGGTTTTCCTTTGTTGATATCAAGAATTATCTTTGCAACCTCTTTAGATATGGAAGCAACTACCGGGCGACATGTTTCTAATGCGCTCTCAAAGGAAATCGTCTGATCATGACCTGTAATATCGCAGATCTCGATCTTGTTTTGATTCGAGAAAATCTGTCTCTTGACGCTTTCAGCTTGATGAAAATCAAGCAAAAATTTTTCAGCTATCGACTCTGTTATTTCATCTCCAGCTGTTGATACCATTCCATAGCCGAGGACATTTCCCGCTTTTGAAATTGCGATATCGCTCGTGCCAGCTCCAATATCTACCAACGCGACATTCAGTATTCTCATCTCTTCTGGAACTGCAACTTCCATAGCCGCAATTGGCTCGAGCGTCATAAAGGAAGGCTTCATGTTGTTTCGTTCTAAAACAGCGATGATAGCATCGACTACCTGAGCGGGAAGCATGGCGGCTACAACAGAGGCACTGGCTTTCTTGCCCCTGTGTCCAAGAAGGTTTCTTATCCACAGTCCATCAAGAGTGTATTGAAGTACAGAATAGCCAACACAATAGAGCTCTTCAGTCGCAGCCTGGGATGTTGCATCCGAAATCGCTTTTAATTCCAATTCCATCAACTTCGCTTCATCTACAATTTCGTTGTTCAAATCCATTTCGTACTCACCAACAAATGTCTTTAAAAAGCGTCCTGCAACAGCTACAGCGGCTTCTCGCAGTTCTATCTCATTCCGTTCTTGCAGAGCGTCTTTAACACGTTTCACAACCCGAGCGACACTTTCAACGTCGTGAACCTGTCCATCCATCATACTTCTTGTGGGATGTTCTGCAACTTCCACATCAATGATATTCAAAACATCGCCGTCATATTGAGTCAGCAATCCGGCTACCTTCCTGGTACCTATATCGAGAGCAAAAACAAATCTCATACCTCTACCACCGTCACACCTGTACCACCCTCGTTTGGGGTGCCGAATCGATATCGTTTAACATGTGAGTTTTTTCTCAGAATCTCCCATATACCCGCCGCGAGTCTACCAGTGCCCTTACCATGAAGAATGTATCCAGTATTGAAACTGGACAGAATCAATTTGTCTATAAACTCTTCTACAAGTGGCTCAGCTTCAGATACAGTGAGCCCTCTGATGTCTATTTCGGGTTTATCTATGGGGGAGAACTGCGCGTACATGTAATTATCAGAGGCACTTTCTTGCACTCTTTCCACTCTTTGAAGAAGTGAAGCCGAAGCTTCGATCCTTACACCGCTGAAATCGATAATGTACTTGTCAGACCTTTTTCCAATAACTTTGCCAATAGCTGAGCCATTCTTTAGCCTTACTGTGCAGCCAATTTCAACATTCTGGGTTGAATCTTCAACTCGCTCCCGGCGAAAGTCAATGCTTCGGATATGACGAGCCTCACTTTCGAAAGATCTGGAAGCGCGTCGAAGAGCCTTGATGTCTCTTTTCCTTATATCATGTATCGCTTGATCAATATCTTTTTTTACGCGCTTCATGTATTCGTAGATACTTCTCAGATCTTCATCGAGTTCCTCTATTCTCTTCCTTTTGAGTTCTTCGTGTTTCCTCTCGTATTCTTCTTTCATATTTTCGTACATTTTCTTCTCAAGTTTCAACTCTTCTATCTTCTTCTGAAGGGAAGCGGCTTTTTCTTCGTATTTTGCGATCGTTCCTTCAACGTCCAAGTACTCAGCGCTCAAGAAATTTTTCGCATTGTCTATTAACGCTTTGTCAAGCCCCATTTTTTCAGCTATTTCAAAGGCGTGTGACGCTCCAGGAACACCCATGAGAATGCGATAAGTTGGTTTCATCGTTTCAGAATCAAATTCCATGGACGCGCTGAGGAGCAAATCATCTGTTGCAGAATAGATCTTCACAGGAGTTAGATGTGTGGTAACAAAGAAGTGACACTTTTTCTTCTTGAGTTCTTCTATAATGGCTAAACTCAATGCCGCTCCTTCCACAGGATCAGTTCCTGCTCCAAGCTCATCAAACAGAACTATTGTCTCTGGATCCGATTCATGCAAACCATTCACAATATTCGCGATGTGCGAAGAAAAAGTGCTCAAATTCTGCTCGATGCTTTGCTCATCACCTATATCAACTATCAGTTTCGTAACCTTTGGCAGAACTGTTTCCTCGTCACACGGAAGAGGAAAACCACTCATCATCATTACTATAAAAAGGCCTATCGTTTTCAGAGTAACGGTTTTACCACCCGTGTTCGGTCCTGTCAGCACCACGCCAAGCTTTTTCTCAGGCAAATGAATATTTATCGGAACAACATTTTCCGGTGATATCAGAGGATGTCTCGCATTAACGAGTTTCAAGTGAAAGCCGTTCGCTGGCTTCACCACACGGGCGTGAAAGGCTTGAGCGAACAGTGCGCGTGCATGTATTGAATCCAAATACGCGGCGAGTTCTAAGTTTTTCTTTAACACATCAAGCTTGTTGAATATTTCCAGTGTAATCTGTCTGAGAATTTTTCTAACCTCGGCAAGTTCGTTACTCTCTAACTCCCGCATCTCGTTGTTCAACGGTATGAAGAGTTCAGGTTCGATAAAACAAGTTGCGCCAGAAGCAGAAGAAGAGTGAACAATACCTCTTACTTGGGATTTGAAATTAGCTTTTATTGGAAAGACATATCTTCCCTCACGCAGAACATATACAGAATCCTGAAGCAAATTTCTGTTTGAACCTATGAATTTATCAACCTGCCTTAGTATAATCCTGTTCAGTTCTTTTTTTCTGCTTCGAATATTTTGAAGACGTTCCGAAGCGGAGTCTTTCACGGTTCCATCTTTCGAGATAGATTTTTCAATGAGCTTCATCAAATTGCGGAAATTAGCAAATGACTGAGAAATCTCCCGCAGATTCTGGAATTCAGTGTTGTCAGTTCTTCTTTTTAGCTCACCAAGTGTTCTCATCGCATTCAGTAAACGTAGTATCTCCTCGGGATTCAGCATAACGTTTTCGTACGCGAACTTGTCGATGATATCCTGGACATCTATAGAAGTGAAGTCGTCTGGAATAATATCAATCCCACTGTGCTTCAGAAGAATCATTTCTTCCACACAGTTGAGTTCCTTTGAGGGATCGTCGAGAGGTCTTAATGTCCTGATGAATGCTTTACCCTTCTTCGTCATCGCGAATGCCTCGAAAACTGAAAGCACACGGTCGTATTCAAGGCGGTCAAGCGTTAAAACTTTAATCTTGGGCACCTCCGATCTCTCACTGCGCATTGCCACAAATCTGCTGTTTTAACTGGTACTTTCAAGAGTTATTATAAACATCACTGAAGCACTTGAATATTGGTTTCAAAGAGTTTTTCATCAGAAATAGTTTTGACAAAAACATTCATCTTGTAAGAACCAGCCTTGCTGATCACCTGCTTGTTCCACGGGTGAAATCTGAACACCTCTACACGGGAAAATGGCTGAAGCCATATTCTGAACCCCCGCCTTTCTGAAGAGAACGGAGTTGGCAAAATCGAAATAGTCATCTGTTCAATTTTAAGATAAATGTCCCTGTTCGAAGCGTTTTGAAGGTATACAGAAAATTCGATATCGTCTCCTACGAAGAACTGATTTGGAATATCCGTATAAACCTCTACATCCTTTAAGTCTGTTGTGGGTTCAGATATGCAGACAACAGGAACACTTTTTGAGACATCAACTCCGTTTACTGTGACTGCCACGTTTAAAGCCCAAGCGCCAGGAGTGTTCAGCTTCAGTTCAATGTCTTTTTGAAGATGGACTGAATCGCCTACCCCAACCTTTTCCCACACGGAATTGAAAACACCCTCATCTTGCCAAAGGATTTCATCATCGTGTTTCACAGAAAATTTGAATCCTGTAATCCTCAAATCTTTGACAGACGCTGTGTTGTTGACAATACGAAGTTCTATGTGCATTGTCTCGCCAGGTTCATAGAATTCAAGAAGACCATCAAGCGCAATATCATAGCACTCCAAGACAGTGAACGTCTTTTCGCTGTGTATATCTTGTCCATCTGCCACAAGCGACACGGCAACTTTATACGTTCCTGCCACCAATGACGAGAGTTCTACCTCGTTGAGTAAACGAAAAAGCAATCGACTTGAAAAAGCGTCAAACTCGGCTTCGATAGGTTCATCTTGTGAAAATCTGTAAATGTCCTTGCCTTCAGGAGAAAATATGATTATGGAAAAGTTGGATATCTTCATTGTAGTCTCTTGATGATTGTTGTTGTAAAGCCTTACTTGAACGTCCAGCGGTGTGCCTGAAACATAAGCGTCTGGTGTCTTGATTAAGATTTGATATCTTGATGAGCTACCATAGGATGGGAATTGTGAGTAGTACATTTTCAAACCAAGAAACACGATCGCAACGATCGCAATATTAACAAGAAGCAACATTATGCCTCTCCTTCTTGATTTTCGGGTCTTTTCCTTTTCTTTTTTTAAAAACTCCTGCTCTTGTTTTTTCCATTCTTCTGGATCTTTTGAAAAGTATTTCATGGAGCAGTTGTCACCCTGAGAATTTCGTCAAAAGACGTCACACCTCTGAGAACTTTCTCAAAACCATCTATGAACATTGGTCTCATTCCCTTTTGAAGCGCCAGGTCGTAGATTTGACGTTCTCCTGCTCCGGATATAACGATATCCTTTATATCATCGTTTACTATCAAAACTTCACCAATTGCAACACGGCCCTTGTAACTTGTTCCGCCGCACTCTATGCAACCTTCGCCAGCAGAGTACTCCACCGGATCAATATCCGGAAAGACCTCTTTCCATAATCCGTGAAACTCTTCTCGTAATTCAGCTTTCACTCTGCACGACTCACACAGCTTTCTAACGAGTCTTTGACTTATGACACCTATAAGGGAAGAAGTTATCATGTGACGATCTATGCCCATATTCACCATTCTATCGATAGCCGCTGCACTGCTGTTCGTGTGAAGTGTGCTCAGAACCAAGTGGCCCGTTAAAGAAGCTTCTATGGCGAGATTTGCCGTTTCCTTGTCGCGCATTTCTCCTATCATGATGATATCGGGATCCTGCCTCAAGAAAGAACGCAAATATCGCGCGAAGGTTAAACCTATTTCTGGATTCACCTGACATTGAGTGACGCCGTCAATTGTATACTCAACGGGATCCTCTGCTGTAATTATATTAGTTGTAATATCTTTAAGTTTATTCAGGATTGCCACAAGAGTTGTCGATTTCCCACTTCCGGTCGGTCCCGTGACAAGAATGATGCCATTGGGCCTTTTCAAAAGTCTGGAAATTTGATTGTAATTGTAGTCACTGAACCCCAATTCTTCAAGTTGTTTATATGCTCCTGAAACCTTTAAAATCCTCATCACAATCTTTTCACCGTGCACTGACGGCATTGTTGACACACGGAAATCGTACTGTTCTCCCTGTATATTCATGTAAAATTTTCCATCTTGGGGAAGGCGCTTTTCAGAAATATCAAGGCCAGATATGATTTTTATCCGCGTCACAACCGGTGCGTGTTGCACCTTTGGGTAATCCATAATTCGTCTCAGAAGTCCATCAACTCTGTACCGAATGCGCACATAATTTCTGAAGGGCTCTATGTGTATATCGCTGGCATCCATGGTAACCGCCTTTTGAATTATGGCATTCACCATTTTCACAACCGGCGCTTCAGCTTCCATCACTAATTCTTCTTCTACTTCTTCTTCTGGTAGCTCAAGTTGTAGTGGAATTTCATCCGCCAAAGCCATCGATGCCCCTTCTACATGTTGAGAGTAGAGAATGGAAAAAAGAGCGGGACTTGCCAGATAAATGATGGGCTCTTGACCTGTGAGAAATCTTACTTCGCTAACTATTCTCGACAGATTGTAAACGCTGTCCGTGACAACAACTATCTTATCGTTAACTTTGTCAACAGGAATCGCTCGCAGTTCATCGATTAACGCTCTAGGAATCGCTTTGAGAATTTCGATGGGTATAGTACTGGGAGGGTCTTTCAACACAGGAATACCGTATTGCTCCCCAACAGCTTCTGTTATCTGTTCCCATGTTACAAGTCCCATGTCTACAAGAATCTCGCCGAGTGCTTTTCTGCTTTCTTTTTGAATTTCAAGCGCTGAGGCTAACTGTTGCTTTGTGATGATCCCCTTCTCAAGCAGAATTTCGCCAAGGCGCTTGTATCGCCGAAAGTTATTCGAATTCATCAACGAGATCCTCCAGGCCAAACCTGTATATCGCGGGAATATCGTTTTCCGGGAACAGAAAGCGGTCTTCTTCGTCAAAACCTGTTGCGATTACTGTCACTTTGATCTCGTCGTCGGCGATCTCGTCGTCTATTACCAAACCAAACTTGACATCAGCATCCTCACTGCAATTGTGGCGTATAATAGCCGCTGCCCTGCGCATCTCTTTCAACTGAACTGATGGGGGAGCGGATATGTTGAGTATTATAGCGCGGGCATTTTCCACAGGGCGTTCCATAAGCTTACTTTCCATAGCTTTCCGTGCGCTCGTTACAGCTCTGTCTTCACCTTTTCCTATGCCAATACCAAGCATCGCTGCACCTGCGTTCCGCATGACCGACTCAATATCTGCAAAGTCCAGATTGATGTAGCCACGCTTTGTGATCAATTCCGAAATACCTTTGATGCCCTGGTGCAACGTTTCATCGGCTTTAAGGAACGCGTTAACAACCGTGACATCTGATGAGAGTTCTTCCAGGAGCTTGTTGTTGGAGATCTTTATAAGAGTATCTACTTTATCTCTAAGGTTTTTGAGACCTTCCATCGCGACTTTCCATCTCGCATTCCCTTCGAAGTAAAAAGGAGTGGTTATAACAGCTACAGTGAGAATTCCCAGTTCTCGGGCAATTTCGGCGATAACGGGAGCTGCACCCGTGCCTGTACCGCCACCAAAACCCGCTGTAATAAACAGCATATCTGTGCCTTCAAGCATCTCTTGAATGTTTCTCCTGTCTTCCATGGCAGCTTCTTCACCTATTTTCGGGTTTCCACCGGCTCCAAGTCCTTTAGTTATCTTACTGCCAATTTGGATTTTCAAATCTGCTCTGTTCACTTCCAACACTTGAACATCCGTATTCACTGCAACAAATGTTACTCCATGAATACCCGCGTCTGCCATTCGATTAATGGCGTTGTTGCCAGCCCCGCCGACTCCTATCACCTTTATAACTGGCACTCTTTTTGCCTGGTATCTATCCTTAGCGACTTCACCTGGTCTTCCTATTTCAAAGGGCATATCATCAACCTCCCAATAAACTACCAGAGATTCCTGAAAACCTCAATAAGCTTACTAAAAAAGCCTCCTGTCTTTCTCCTTGCTGCGAGTGCTTCCTCTTGCTCTACACTTTCCACACAAAAGATGCTTCCAAGGGCCGCTGAAAAAACCGGGTCTTCTACTATTTCATCAGCACCTAATAATGTTTCATTTGAAGAAGTGCCAAACGTTCCAATTCTCACAGGTTTTCTAAGAATGTCCAGAGCTAGATCGATGAGTCGTGGAATCTTAGCACCACCACCAGTGATCACAAGACCACCAGGAATTCCCATTTCTCTGAACTCAGGAACTTCAGCTTCCACTTCTCTATAGGCTCTACGAACTTTGTTAAAGATTTCTCGCAAACGCGCATGAACAATTCTCGCCAAAATCTCCATTTTTACAGTTTTAGAGGTTCGGCCATCAAGTCCTTTGTACTCAACGTCAAAAGGACTTTCTCCAATATCTTGATACATGGCGCTACCATGGGTTTTCAGAAGCCTCTCAGATTCTTCCAGAGAGGTGCTTAGGACTGTTGCTATATCCTTTATTATGTGCTTTGTACCAAGGGGTATCTTTATCAATCTGATTGGAATGCCGGTAAAGTACGCGATCAGTGTGGAAGAGCCATAACCAAGATCTAAGACGCAAACACCGCTGTCTTTCTCGGTAGTGGTCAGCACCCCTTCTGAAGCAGCTAACGATGACATCGAAACCTCTGGTTCCACTGGCAAAATGTCATCAAGGGAATAATCAAAAACGTTGCTCAAACTCTTGTCAATCACAACTGCTGTTAGTTCCACTGCCAGCTTATTCGCGGGCATGTCTATCGGGTTAGAAACAACTTTTGTGTCGTCGATAAGGTACTTTTTCGGATAAACATGCATCACTAATTTAAGGTTTTCTTCATGCTCCTCCTTTTTGAGGGCGCGAGACTTGAGTTCTTCAACTTCCTCTGGGCCGATGATCTTCTTCTCAGTCTCTGATATAACCATCTCTTCTGTCAGGCTTTCCAAACCAAATGCCCCGCAATTCGTCGAGACAACAAAATTCGCTCTTGTCACACCAGGAAGTTGCTCCTCGAGATTTGTCAGAAGCTTTGATATGCTATCTCTAAAAGCTACCGCGTCCTTAATTTCTCCTGAATCAATTCCTCGACTTTTTACCGTTGAATATGCGAGCAACTCCCAAGAATCAGATTTTTCCGAAACAACAACCCCCTTGATCAGATGAGAACCGATGTCAATTGCCGCATATGTTTCAGTCCGTGCCAATTTGACCACCCCTGAGTTTGAGAATAACACCATTTGCAGTCAAGAAATACTCTGATCGTGGTTCCATCCTGCTCACTGCTGAATCAAGTGATAACAAATTTGCAATGATATCTTCCCATTTATCAAAGTATATCACTATTCCCTTCACTGTAACGACACACTTTTCCTGCAAATCAACTTCCACGATTTTGTTATCTGTAATGACTTCTCGAAGGCTTTCAATAAGTCTCAGTTGGGCTGGATCTATTTTCAAATCGTTTACAGATACGCCACTCACGAAAGCCATTGACAAAACACTTTCGGGTTTAGCCGAATAAAGCAGTTCACCTTTTGTAGAAATCCACCACAACCTTTCTTTGTAGTTTACCAAAGCGAGCCTATCTGCGGAATTAACCTTTAAAGTACTGGTGGTGCCAAAGTCATTGAGTTTGATCAGATAGGCTGCGAAAGCTGTCAAACAAATCAATGTTAAGGCGAACAAGAATCTCTGCGAATTAAACATCAAGATTTGTAGCTTTGAGAGCGTGCCTTTCGATAAAGCTCCGTCGCTCAGGCACACTTTCTCCCATAAGCAAGCTGAACAACGTGTCTGCTTCTTCGGCATCCTCTATATCGACTCGGATGAGCTTCCTCGTTTCGGGATTCATCGTTGTTTCCCACAATTGCTCCGGATTCATTTCTCCCAAACCCTTGTATCTCTGAATTTCAACTTTTCTATCTCCAATCTCTGCAAGAACTTTTTTCAACTCAACATCATCGTAGACATAGCGAGCGTTTTTTGAATAAGATACTCTGTAAAGAGGCGGCACTGCTATGAAAATCTTTCCATTGACTATAAGATCTTTCATGTACCTGTAAAAAAGCGTAAGGAGCAACGTTCTTATGTGGGCACCATCAGTATCCGCATCGGTCATGATAATAATCTTGCCATATCGAATTTTCGAGATATCGAAATTGTCTCCAATGCCTGTGCCAACAGCTACTATAATATCGCTTATCTGTTCGTTTTTTAAAAGTTTCACCATTGATGACTTTTCCACATTCAAAATTTTACCCCTAAGCGGCAAAATCGCCTGAGAATACCTATCTCTGGCTTGTTTCGCGGATCCGCCTGCTGAATCTCCTTCGACTATAAATAGCTCTGCTTTTCCCACTTCATGCGTTACACAATCGGCGAGTTTGCCTGGTAGTGAAGCGCTTTCCATTGCACTTTTCCTTCGAGCCAGCTCTCTGGCTCTTCTGGCCGCTTCGCGCGCTCGCATCGCATGACTGGCTTTCTCTAAGATGGCTTTCAGCGAGGATTTGTTGGCTTCAAAATAATCTATTAAATTTGACCGGAGAACCTTGGAAAC
>QNAO01000004.1 GCA_003641785.1 Thermotogae bacterium | reverse complement strand
TTTTATAAGAGAGTGTTGCGGTGTACTCACCGCATATTTGACATACCGCTCTTTTCTTAATGATTTCGTCTGCCAAAGCCATTAATGCAGATGTTGTTTCAAATGGATTTTGTTTGAAAGTCATATCAAGTCCCGCACAGAATACATCTATTCCTTTGTCCAACAGGTTCTTCACAATGTCTATCAAGTTCTTTGAAAAGAATTGAGTTTCGTCTATGAAAACGGCGTCTACGTTGCTGAAAAGGCAATTTTTAATATCATCGATGGTATCTACAGGCTGAGCCTGCTCTGACATCCCAGAGTGTGTCTTCACTAATGAAGAACCATAGCGATTATCTATAGAAGGTTTGAAAAGCTTAATCTTCTTTTTCCCGAGCTTGTATATTTCAACGTAAGTCAGGAGCTCTGTCGTCTTGCCTGAGTACATTGGTCCCACTATCACGGTGAGTTTTCCAGACATTTTCAATCCTCCTTCATGAGTTTGTTGATGGCATCGTACTTCTCGTGATCTGCAATGTGTAAGTAAGTGCTGGTAGTTGACAAGTTAGAATGTCCTAACAATTCCTGTACGACGCGAACATTTGCTCCCCTCTGTAGAAGATGAGTGGCAAATGAATGCCTTAGAATGTGAGGATGCACGTTCTTCTTTATGCCAGCGTACAAAGCAGCCTTTTTAACAATCCTGAAAACAGTGCTCGAATGTATTCTTCCTCCACGTCCAGGAAAGAGGTATGGTTGATTTTCATCAAGTTGAGATTCCATGTAGTTTCTCAATGTGGGTATGACTCTTGAATTTATTGGAACTATCCGATCCTTCTTTCCCTTACCCATTCGTACTCTCAGAAAGGCTGGAGAAAAGGATACATCATGTATCATTAGATTACATAGTTCACTCACCCTCAAGCCACAGTAGTAGAGTAAAGATATTATGACGTGTTCCCTGGGATTTTTTCCGTTCCTGCGAGATGCTTCTATCATATTTAACACTTCTTCTTGAGTGAGAAAATCCGGTAATCTTCTGTGAATTCTTGGATGCCTTACCTTCAACCATGGATTGTCATTTCTGAAACCCGTTAGCGTCAGGTATGAGAAAAACGATCTTAAAGAGGAAATTTTCCTCGACAGAGAGCTCGTGCTCATCACAGTTTTTCTGCCGGAATTTCCTTTCACAAGCTGCTTAAGAAAATTTTCAAGCTCTCGATGTGAGATTGTTTTCAAAGATAATCCTTGATCATCTATGAACTCAAGAAGTTGCTCTGTATCTTTTGTATATGCCAGAATAGTGTTATCGGACATCTTTCTGACATATCTTAGATACTCTTGGTATTCGCCTAGAATATTCTTCAGTTCTATCACCAGCCTGTAAACTCAAGAAACAGAATATAAGCACTCGACACCGCCAAGTAGGAAATTGCCAACGGGAAGGCTTGTTTGAAGAAGCTGGCAAATCCTATTTTCTGAGACGTGTGTTTGTTCATGAGTGAAACGCCCACTATATTCGCTGCTGCCCCAATGGCAGAGCCGTTGCCACCTAAACAGGCACCAAGAGCCAAAGCCCACCAAATCACGGGGTTTGCACCTGAGGCGAGTAATCCTTTAACCACTGGAATCATAGCCACAGTGGTGGGAACAGCGCCTATGAATGTGGCGCATAGACCTGCTATCCAGACCAAAGCGAGGCTGAGAAGCCACTCCGTTCTTATTCCTCCAATGAACTTGGTTACGTAGGAGATAATTCCCACATCCTCGAGGGCAAAGGTTATCATGAATAAGCCCACGAAGAAAAAAAGTGTATCCCACTCTATTTCTTGCGCGATTTCCTCAAAACTTTTCTTGCTTACCAGTAATCCAACCGCAGCACCTGTCATTGCTATCAAAGACATTTCATAATCAAGAGTCTCGTGAAATATAAATCCAAGAAGTACACAACCGAATACAATCAGTAGCTTTTTCAACAGAGATTTGTCCACAATAACCGTTGAAGGATCTGTTGCAAGAAAGTTTTGAAGACCATCTTTAACTCTGGTTTTGGCTTTCAAATATTTTTTAAAAGACAACGCAGTTATCAAAAAGGCGATGAATGCGATCGGGCTTAAGTGCCCAAGAAAACTAACAAAGCTCAAGCCACTGGCTGAACCGATCAGTATGTTGGGTGGATCTCCAATCATTGTTGCTGTGCCTCCAATGTTGGCTGACAGAATTGATAACATTATTAAGGGGGAAGCATCAATATCCAGGGTATCGGAAATGAGAAAGAATACCGGCGAAAAAAGCAGTATCGTTGTAACGTTGTCAAGAAAAGCTGAACATATTGCCACTGTTGCACACAGGAACAGAATAGTTCTTGGAAAGCTTCCTCCACCTAACTTCACAGTTCTTATTGCAATGTATTGAAAGAATCCAGTAGATTTCAGAAGTCCCACAAGTATCATCATTCCCATTAGAAGGCCTATGGTGTTGAAATCCACGATGAATCCAATGTGTTCCATCTTAACATTCTCAATGATTCGTCCCAGTGCGATAATGAGTCCCATTAGAAAGACAATTACAGAAGTTCTGTGACTCCCCCTGATAATGAAGTAGTATGTTATAGCAAAGATAAAAAGCATTGCGATTCGTTGAATCAACTCATGACACCTCGATCTTGTGGCTCAGTCCACATTCAGATACTTATTCCGTATCAATTTCATACCTTCCAACCTTTCGATAACCATTTCCAGAGTGTTGCACACCGTCGCCCTAAACAAATGACCCCCTTTGCCAATATGATCTTTCCCCGCAACTGTTGCATGCAGATGAGCAAAAGGCTTGCCGTCTTTGAGTGACACGTTACCGCACAAAGAAAGGAGCTCATGAGGTTCTTCGTAAAAAGTTTTTTCGTACTCACCCTTTTCCATATTCATATAGCCAATTTCGAAATCGCTCAACATACCTATACCACTCAAAACAACAGCGGATGATACCTGCTCTGAATTCAACACGCGTTCGAGTTCAAGGAAAAGATCCTCACCGTGTTCAAAACGCAGAAAAATTATCTTTCCGCTGGCTTTAAACTGCATCGTTCTCACCCCTTTCAAAATCTGTAAAACTCAGCGAATTCTCCAGCATATATGCCTTCGTGACCAACTGGAATTCTGACTACTCCGTCGGCTTTCAACATATTAGATACAAGCGCCGATTCCCCGAAAATCGGTTCTGCCCATAGCTCCCCATTTTCTGGCTTGAGCTTTACTCTTACATAGCTCTCTCTTCCCTGTCTTGATGGAACATTTCGTTTCAACCTAACCATTCCATCTGGTTCGGGGTACAGCACACACTCCCCTTCACGCTTTCTCAAAACTTGAGTGAGGAAGATACGGGAGCTTACCATAAACGAAACGGGATTCCCCGGTAAGCCAAGAACTGGGATCTCATCGATTAATGCAAATATCGTGGGCTTCCCAGGTTGGGTAAGGACACCGTGAAAGATAACTCCGGGTTTTCCTGATCTTTCTATCGCATCAACTGTGTAATCACGAGTTCCAACAGAGCTTCCACCACAAATAACTAATACATCATAACTGTTCAGATTCTCTCTAACAGCTTGAGTTAACAGTTCAGGATTGTCTGGCACATGGCATACCCTTACAGCCTCACCCCCCTTGGTTTTGAGCCATGATTCTAAAGCGTAAGTGTTGCCATCCCTAACTTGCCCCATTTTCTTGGCAGCATTCGGTTCTACGATCTCATCACCTGTGGAAATAATTCCAATTTTTACCTTTCTGTAGACTTTCACAGAAGTAATTCCAAGTTCTAAACAGGCATGTATATGCCCAAGGCGAAATCTAATACCCTTTGCCACAAGTTGTTCATCGGTTGCTATGTCTTCATCACTTTCAATAACGTTCTCGCCGGGTGCTACTGGCTTCATCACTTCTATGTAATTACCAAATACCTGAGTGTGTTCCACCATGACAACAGCATCAGCTCCTCGAGGCACAATTCCACCTGTGGGTACCCATACCGCTTCAGATGACTTCAGAGTACCCGCGTACTCTTGAGATATCTTTACTTCTCCAACGACCTGTATTAATGCTGGTAAGCCATCGGAAGCTCCGTGTGTATCACGCGCTTTCAGAGCATATCCATCGACTGTCGACTTTCTAAAACCAGGGAAATTCTCAGGGGCAACCACATCTTCATAACTCACTCTGTTCAAAGCATTCCGAATGTCCAGTTGTTGAAATTCTTTTATACTGATAATTCGGGAAATGTAATCCTTGAAAACTTCCTGTGGTGTTGCAAACTTCAAAAATCTACTGTTCACATCTATTTCCCCATTCTGATAATCTATCACGTTGTTCCGCACAATCACTTTGAGAGCCACGTATCTTTTCCAGAGCGTGAGGTACAGCAGCGAGCACCGCGACTAGATTTTCCTTAACAGCTCTTGGACTTCCTGGAAGATTGACAATCAGCGTTTTGCCTTTTATGCCCACCACAGAGCGTGACAACATCCCAAGTGGTGTGTGTTTGATAGACTCAATCAGCATGGCGTTTTCCATACCGTGCAACCGTTTTTCAATTACTGATAGAGTTGCTTCTGGCGTTACATCACGAGGTGAAACGCCAGTTCCACCACTTGTCACAACAAGATCGTAATTGCTATTACTCAAAAAGAGAAGCTCTTCTCTTATTATATCGAATTCATCCGGCACGATTTTGTAGTAACTAATCTCGGCTCCTATGTTTTTAAGGAGTACCTTGATCATTTCCCCACTTTCATCTTTTCGCTCACCTTTTGAGCCCTTGTCGCTGATTGTCAAGATTGCTGCTTTGATCATTGAGAATATCTCCCCTCATACACAATTTGCCCAGCTTCAGAAAAATCATAACCCGTCAGGTTCTCGATTTCTTGGCGAAATTCCTTCGATTTAAGAACCTTCATGATTAGCTCAAACCGCGGATCTGAATAAAACTTCGAAAGTACCAATAAATCATACCTTTCCCACTTTATGGGTATAAAATCAAGATCAAACACCTTTGCCACCGAGGAGATTCCCAAACCAACATCAGCTAAATCTTTCTTGATCTTCAGAGCGACCAGCGTATGTGTGTACTCCTCATTTTCGTAGCCCTTTATTGCAGAGGAATCAATGCCTTCCATGTGCAGCAGGTAATCCAAGAGTATTCTTGTTCCTGAGGATTTTTGGCGATTCACAAATCTAATATCTTTTCTTGTTAAGTCAGATATTGAATGAATTGATTTAGGATTCCCCTTTTGCACAAGAAGGCCCTGCTGTCGTTTGCAAAGGTGGACTAAGATTGCATCGATTTTATACTTCTTAATAAAAGGAATATTGTACTCATCATTTGACGGATCAAAGAGATGTATTCCCGCAATGTGAGCGCATTTCTTCGAAATAGCTCTAATTCCTCCCATGCTTCCGACATTTGAGATAACAAGATTTACCATGTAGTCTGTTTTTTTCACACTATCAGCCAGAAAACTTAAGCTGATGTCGTGACTGCCACTCACGATAATGTTGTTGTCCATTTCTTCTCGTGACTTGTAGCAGTCAACGTAAACTGTTTCTCCTTCTTCGACAACTTCGATACCTTTTGGAATAACAACCGTTCCGTCTGCTTTGGATAGAGAACTCAAAATAGACGCTCCCCTTTTAAAGGGAAAAAACACGTACCTATCGTAAACTTTTCCAACTCCAACATGTACATATTCTTCTTCAGAGATTGAGGAAAAGAGCCTTCTTGCGGAAACTGCTCTCAATACGTGGGACTTTTTTGGTACATATCTGTACTTTCTTTCAATCAGAGATGCAAGCAATGTCGAGAGTACGATGTAACATGAACCAGGATAGCCTGGCAAACCTATAACAGGCTTTCCACGCACGATTCCAAGTACTGTCGGCTTCCCTGGCTTTATGTTGATCCCATGAACAATTATCTTGCCGAGTTTTTCAACCACCTGGTAAGTGTAGTCAGCATCACCTGCCGAGGATCCGCCATTGAGTAAGATGACGTCGTGTTTCTCCATTGCTTCCTTGACGGCTTTTTCAATTGAAGCCAAATCATCTGGAACGACTCCATACACAACCGATTTCACATTCATTTGCTCTAAGAAGGTTCTTATCATAGTTGAATTGGTTTCGGGGATTTCTCCCTGATGGAGCTTTTGTTCAGGATCAACTATTTCAGAACCTGTCGGTATTATCGCGCATGATAGTTGTTTGATCACTTCAACTTGCATGATTCCAGCTGCCAGCAATAGTGAAAGATCAAAGGGTTCCAGCTGTTTGTACCTTGGAAATATCATTTCGCCGACACAAACGTCTTCTCCCACAGTTCTAACATTGGCCAGTGGGTGAACGGTTTCGCGTATTTCCACTTGAGATTCACTGACTATATGAACATTTTCGATCATTATCACAGCATCATGTTGTGGATTTAGAGAGTTTCCGGTATTCACAAATGAAAATTGATCTTTGCTCAGCACCTTCGGTGAATTCTGTTTTGCTCCAATGGTATCCGCAGTTCTGACAGAAATTCCATCCACTGCTGAGCTGTTGTAGTCAGGCACGCTTCTTTTTGCGAAAACCGGTTTTGAAAGAATTCTTTTACAAGCGGCTTTTACAGGAACTGTTTCTACTTGATCTTTAAAGAATCCCTCAATCTCCAGTTCTGTAAAGTATTGATCCATAGCTTCATTAAGATCCATCTTTCTCAGGTATATTCTTCTCTGCAAAAATATCACTCCCGCAAAGACATTTTAAAACAAATGCTTGAGATACGAACAGTTTTGAATGCTTAAATACATTTGTTGTAAAATGTCAATGTAAAAAGGCACAAGTTGTGAGGCTTTGTCAGAAGAAGCTTCTCACGCAAGGATTTCTAACAAAAGGGGTGAGTGAATTTGAGATTTGAGGATTTCACAGTTGGGCGGGAATATAGAGAAACTATTAAAATCACTGATGACATGGTCAGAAAGTTTGCCGAGCTAACAGGTGATATGAACCCACTCCATTTAGATGAATCGTTTGCAAGAAAGAGCCGATTTGGAAAGAGAATATGTCATGGAATGCTTGTGGCTTCAATGATTTCCCGCATTATGGGAATGAACTTTCCAGGACCAGGTACAATAATTGTGAAGCAACTACTGAAGTATCGAGCCCCCGTTTATGTAGACGAAACTGTAGAAATACGAGTCAGTGTCCTTGAGATAAATTCCGACAAGAAACGAATAATACTGGATACTCCCGTATACAAAAAGGATGACACCAAAGCAATAGACGCGCAAGCTGAGGTGCTGTTTGAGTAATGCACCGATTTGGACAACATTTTCTCATTCGAGGGCAGGTAGCAACGGATATTGTCAAAGTTGTTGAGATTTCAGAGACAGACACCGTTATCGAAATAGGAGCCGGTAGAGGCAGCCTTACAAAACCACTTGCTGAGACTGGCGCAAGAGTTATCTCCTACGAGGTAGATGCCTCCTTGAAAAAACTTTTACAGTTCAAGCTGAAAAGTTTTGGTAATGTTGAGCTCAGATTCAAAGATTTTCTAACAGTTGAGCCAAGTGAGTTACCTCGAAATTGTGTGTGTGTGGGCAACATTCCTTACTACATTTCAAAGGAAATTATCGAAAAAATCGTTCAACTTTCCTTCAAAAGGGCGATACTTATGATTCAAAAGGAATTTGCAGATAAAATGACAGCCTATCCCGGTGGCAAGAACTACAGATACATCTCTGTGTTAGCCCAGACATTTTATGATGTTCAAAGAGTAATGACAGTTTCGAAGAAGGATTTTTCTCCACCGCCATCGGTAGATTCAGTCGTGGTAAAAATGGAACTACGAAATGATATCCCGAATTTTGTGGAATACAGAAACTTTATCAGATTTCTACTAAGTTCACCTGGAAAGAATCTATCTTCTGTACTTAAACAAGTTTTCAAAGGCGATACAAACAAAATTCTCAAAAAGCTAAATTTGCCCATGATGAACACGAAAGTGAGAAGAACTCCCATTGAAACCTTTCTGGGTCTCTACAAGGGGTGGTTGTCTTGGAAAGAGCAGAATTCCTTGAACGTATATTGAACAGCATCATCGAAGGTGTTATTCTTACCGACAAGGATGGCAAAATTGTGTTCATGAACAAACAGGCTTCCCTCATACTGGGAATACCCGCATCTCAAGTAGTTGGCAAATACGTAGTGGATGCGATACCCAACACGAGGCTCCACATAGTCTTGAAAAGTGGAACACCAGAGATAGATAGGATTCAGCACTTAGGAACCACCGCAATAATAACATCGAGAATCCCTCTAAAAGACCAACACGGCAATATCATAGGTGTCTTGGCAGTGTTTAGAGATATTACAAGCGCACAAAAAATGGCAGAAGAGGTCACGAATCTCAAGGAAGTAGAAGCTCTGCTAAAAGCCGTTATAGAGTCGACAAATGACGCAATATCAGTCGCAGATGCTGATGGGAAAATCGTTTTAGTTAACAAAGCGTACACGAGAATAACTGGATTCGCTGCATCTGAAGTTATAGGAAAGCCAGCTACAATTGATATCGCTGAAGGAGAGAGTGTTCACATAAAGGTTGCCCAAAGCCGACAGCCAATTTATAGGGCTCGTCTTCGAGTTGGTCCCAAAAAGCGAGAAGTTTTGGTAAATGTGACTCCGCTGTTCGTAAAGGGAGAGTTCAGGGGTAGTGTTGCAGTTATTCATGATGTGTCGGAAATAATGAAACTAAATCGTGAACTTGATGAAGTGAAGAGACTGATCAGACGAATGAGTGCAAAGTACAGTTTTGAGGACATCGTTGCCGAGAGCTCGAAGATGAAGATAGCCGTTTCCCAAGCAATGAAGGTTGCTAAAACTCCTGCAACAGTGTTGCTGCGAGGTGAGAGTGGTACAGGGAAGGAGCTGTTCGCTCATGCAATACACAATGCAAGTGACAGGAAGCACAATCCGTTCGTAAGTGTCAACTGCTCCGCAATTCCGGAGTCTATATTAGAATCAGAGCTATTTGGTTACGTTGGAGGAGCATTCACTGGCGCGAAACGTGAGGGTAAAAAAGGACTTCTTGAAGAAGCCCACAGAGGCACAGTGTTCCTTGATGAGGTAGGGAAGATGCCTTTGATTCTTCAGTCAAAGCTTCTACGTTTTTTAGAAAGTAAAGAAATAGCTCCTATAGGTGGAACAAGGACTATCAAGATTGACGTTAGAATAATAGCTGCAACTAACATGAATTTGGAAAAAATGGTTCAGCAAGGGGACTTCCTTCCCGATCTCTACTTCAGGCTGAATGTTTTTCCCATTTTTCTTCCTCCATTAAGGAATAGAAAAGAGGATATCGCGCCTTTGATTCACCATACGATGAAAAAATTGAATCAAGAATATGGAAGGATTGTTCAAGGAATTTCTCCAGACGCGTTGCACAGATTGACCTCTTATGATTGGCCCGGGAACGTGCGAGAATTAGAAAATGTAATTGGAAGAGCTATGATAAACATGAATATCGACGAAAAAGTTATAGAGGCTAAGCACCTTCCTCCGTTGACCCCATCAGAGTCAGAGGGCTTTCCACACGAGGCTTTCGCCCATGGTAACTTGAAGAACATAGTTTCAGAGTATGAGAGTAAGGTAATTCTGACTGCTTTGAAAAGAAACAGCTGGGATGTTCGAAAAACTTCACAGGAATTGAACATAAGTCCGAGAACGCTTTATTACAAAATGAAACTATATGGTATAAAAGTAACTCGGTGAACTGTGTATGCGCTTTTTCTTAATGTGAGGTACAAATTTGAGCAACTAACAAGATCTAAAATAGATGCTGTACCGCAGATCCGTAAGGAGGGGTAAATAGATGGGTAAACAGAACCCCAAGAACCCTAAAACGGTGTCTCAATATGAACTCCTGAGAATGTTAAAGGAAGGTAATTCAGATGCAGAGGAGGAATTAAGAAGGAGGCTAACCCTGTTTGAAAACAAGTGCAAAAGGGAGAGTGAACCGAGCAAATCAAACAGCACAGGAACATAGTGCTGTAGAGTTTCTCGATTTTTCGCTGACATTGGAGAACATCGAAGTACTCAGAAACATAGATTTCAAGGTTACTGCTGGTAATTTCGCAGTAGTTTATGGATGCAGAGGAGCCGGTAAATCGGCTCTTTTAAGATCTTTATTGGGCTTGAATAAAGAAATATACGAAAATGTATCTTATAAGGGAAGCATCAAAATAAATAACAAGGATATTTCCAGCTATGAAAAGAAAATACTTCGAAAGATTGTTACCTATATCGAACCCACATTTTTGGAAGCCCTCGATTATTTGACTTTCAATGAATACATGAATCTAATCGCCGATGAAGAGAGCATATCAATTGACAATTTTTCCACAGAACTCGATAGGTTAGGCATACTGAAGCTACTAAGAAAAGAGATGAAAACCCCGCTCAGAGATTTCTATACTATGGAGAAGATAATGATTCTCATCTTCAGCGCAGTTGTTAGAAAATCATCTGTCGTTGTACTGGACTGTATCTTGGATCATGTAGACGACGAAGCACTTGAAAGAATTTCCCAGGAACTTTTCACAGTGAAAGAGGATAGAGTTGTCATTCTCAGTACTCGTCATAAAAACCGCTTCTTGTCTATGGCAAATTTGTTCATTCACTTAAAGAATGGTAGAATTGAGTACAGCGGAAATCCAAGAGACCTTGTCGTAAAGGGGTGAAATGTTGAAGGTTCTAACGGTAACGATGAATCCCGCTTTGGATAGGGAATTTTTTGTGAGCGATTTTCACGTCAACAAATTGCACAGGATTCATTCATACGAAGAGACGGAAATGACTCCCGGTGGGAAAGGAGTCAATGTTTCTATAGCTCTTGCAAAGCTTGGGATTTCATCTGTCGCACTTGGCATAACTGGTGGATATACAGGAAGGGTAGTTGTCAACGAGCTCAGAAAGATCAGTGATCTTATAACTACCAGCTTTGTCCATATAGAACAAGAAACCCGCGAAAACATAGCGATACTTGATGAAGTCAACCACACGATTACGGAAATTAATTCACCAGGTCCCGAGATTGACAGCGATACTCTGGATCACTTTCTTAAAAGGTATGAAATGCTGCTTTCCAGAGTCAACTGCGTTGTTCTTTCCGGGAGCTTGCCAAGAGGTGTGGCTTCTGATACTTATGGATACCTTGTTAAGAAAGCCAAAGAAAAAGGTAAAATAGTGTTCATGGAAGTGATTGATGAATACCTTCAGCCTTCCTTACCAATCGCGTGCCCTCATGTGCTCAGACCGGATTTAAGAGCGGAAAAGGTAGTGATGGGAAAGAAACTCAGGGAACTTGAAGATTACGTCCGAGCTGCTAAGGAATTGATAAAACATGGATGCGAACTCGTAGTCCTTTCCTACAAAATAAAAGGAGACATAGTTGCAACAAAAGATGAAGTGTGGCACTTGACTACAGATGTGGAAATAGATTCCTCACATCTTTTGGGTATAGGGGATACGTACATAGCGGCGATGATATATCACAGACTCAATGTTACAACAGAAGATTACATCCAAACGGCGAAATTTGGCTACATTGCGGCTTTGGCTAAGACAAGAAAAATGAAAAAAGAGATGCCGACTATGGACGAGATAAAGAGTGCAGCACATCACTGCAAAATGGAAAAGCTGGAGTGAGTCCGATGCGTGTGAGTCAAGCTATGGTAAAAGATGTTACGGCGGTTATGGAAGACGAGACGATAGAACGAGTTTTGAAAATACTCTCTAGTCAGCTTTTGTCTGGAATTCCAGTTGTATCAGAAGACATGAAAGTTCTGGGTTTTATAAGTGAGAACGACATCATAAACGCAGCTCTCCCGAGCTATTTCTCTTTGCTTCAATCTGCCTCGTTTATTCCAGATTTGAATCAGTTCATTAGAAATCTGGAAAAACTAAAGAACAAGAAAGTGTCGGAATATATGACACATCCCGCCCTTACTGTGAAGGAAAATGCCGCTTTAATACATGTTGCAGATCTTATGATAAGGCACAACTTGAAAATACTACCCGTAGTTGATGAATGCGACAAGCTGATTGGAATTGTGACTCGAATGGATATATTGAGATCTGCCATGGAGGGTTTGCTTTAAGTTTGGTTTTTAAATATCCTTAAGAGGCAAATGAAATCCAAAAGAACACTTTTAAAAAAACAAAAAAGAAATTATAAAGGTCTTGGACGAATTTGCTTAGTGTTGTTTGCGACAATACTAACCTTCATCTTATTCTCGCCTCATCCGGTTGCGATAAGCTCTTTTCAAATAATTCTGAGCGCATTAGATTTAGCAGCCAGAACTGCCGTTTTTTATGCGTTTTTCACTCATATTAGAAATAGAGCCGTGAGGGCATTCTCATTTTTATTTCTTTACAGCGGCTTACTAATTTTTCTGTCGGTTCTTTCTTCGGCATGGTTGATTCGTCAGTTGGGACATGTGCTAACGATAGTCCCCCTCCTTTTCTTTGCTTTTTTGATGATTCACTATCTGAAAAACATCTCTTTTCTTGGGCAAAAACTTGAGACATTTGTTGTTTTTGATAGGTTAACAGGTGTCACAAACAGGGCTTTCTTTTTTACAAAAGCTCGACGTGTCTTGAAAGAATCCGCGAAAAAGAAGACCAGCTTCGCTTTCATATACATAGACTTGAACAATTTCAAATCCATAAATGATGTGCATGGCCATGTAACAGGAGATAAGCTTCTAAAGGCTTTGGGGGAAAGAATGAAGCATTCTCTCAAGAAAGAAGATATAATCGGAAGAATTGGAGGAGATGAATTCATTATCTTGCTCAATCCCTCTGATCATTCCACTGCCAAGGAAGTCATAAAGAGGCTCAGAAATTCTATTTGCAGGCCCTTTTCCATTGATGGCAAGTCGTTCACGGTGGATTTCAGCGCCGGGGTGGCCGTCTATCCGCAGGATGGTAACACTGTGGAAGAACTGGTTATGAAGGCAGACAAAAGAATGTATGAAAGTAAGAAGTAGAAATGCTTTGAACCAGATCTTCTTGACGAATTCGAAAAAGAATGATGAATCCTGCGTATTCAATTCGTTTCAGAAACACCTATTTCAAAAAATCATTTAAGTTCAAGCGTTATAGCAAAAATATGAACATTCAAGTTTTTGGGTAAGACAAGCTTTTCTATTATCTTAGCCACATTCAACGAGTATATTTTAATTCCACAAGGAATATACTGCCTCAGCCCGGAAGCGGTGTATCTGTATTCAAAAGAGAGATCTTTCGTGTCTTTGCACCAATCCTCTATGGTAACTACCTCTGATTGATCTCCCAATAACAGTGTTACGTCGTAATCTCCATGGTTGGCCGCTGCGAGTAAATGAATTTTGTCTACATTCAAAGTTTCGGGTAGCAACAGTGTTTGACCTGCCGCTCTTAAATTGTCAAACCCTGATATCTCAAGATGAAATGGAATACCTTTTACCATCTGGATACCCTCTGTTACTTCGTCATCGGGAAGATATGCCCCCACAATTCCACCCAGGTTATCGAAATTACCGGGATCTGCAGGAGAAGCTATTCCGTTACAGTTAAACAAATCTCCAATATCTAAGAGACAGTATTTTTCCTGTTGAATCCATGAAATTTCAATGGTTTTGGCTGTCCCTTTTTCTTCTCTTTTGAACAAGCATGTTTCAACCACATTCAATCCTTGAACAAATTCTTCATGATCTTTAAAGCAGTAAACCACGCTTTTCCCACCATCAAATTCAGTAGAGATCCC
>QNAO01000003.1 GCA_003641785.1 Thermotogae bacterium | reverse complement strand
TTTTCTTCAACGTAATGTGACACATCTGCGATATGAACACCTAAGACATATCTTCCGTCTTTTAACTGCTGAATGCTCACTGCATCGTCGAAGTCCTTCGCATCTTCTCCGTCTATGGTAAACACCACGTTCTGAGTGAGATTCCTTCGTTTGGCGATTTCTGATTCTTTAACAAGGTTTGGCAAAGCTTCTACCTGTTTGAGAACGTCATCTGGAAATTCTTCGGGCAAATTGTGCTTAATTATGACACTGGGAAGATCAACTTTGGGATCATCGGCTTTTCCGAGTATCTCCACGATCTCCGCCTGAGGATTCTTAGTCGCGGTGGGCCATCTGGTTATCCTTGCTATTACCTTCTGACCGGGCCTTGCACCGTTTGTGGCGCCTGGAGGAATGAAAAAGTCATATGCGATCTTTGGATCATCCGGAGTAAGAAATCCAAAGTTTCTTTTCAAATCGAAGACTCCAACTACAAGATGGGTACCTCGCTGAAGAACCTTTATGACTCTGCCTCTTGGAAGATCCCGCCATTTTCCTACAATTTCTACAAGGACTTTGTCTTTATGGAGTGCTCCCTTTGTGTTTTCAAGTGGCACGGCTATTTCCCTTTCGTCATCTGTTGTGACAAAAGCCATACTGCCACGTCTTGCAAACTCGATGATTCCTAAGGCTGTGTTTTGTTCGGTTTTCTTATACCTTCCTCTTCCATCACGATAAACGACACCCTCTTCAAGCAATCCAGAGAGGAGTTTTCTTATTTCTTTCCTTTGCTCTTTAGTGTGAGCCTGAAGTGTTTTGTATATTTTTTTCAAAATAGGTGGTTTCTTTGAGTTATCGGAAAGTATCTTAAGGATTTTTCTTCTGATCTCATCTTGTGACTGTGACACGATTCTTACCCCTTCTTTTCGATTCGTACAGAGATTTATCTGCCAGGGCTATCAGTTCATCGGCTTCAGCCACTTCGTTTTCAGGAAAGCTCGAAACTCCCATACTCATTGTTATCGGAAACTCAAAAGGATTCAGATCCGCGATTTGCTGCAGAATCTTCGTGGCGGCTGAAAATCCTCCGTTAAGACCAGTACCGGGAAGGATTATTATGAATTCTTCTCCACCATACCTGCCGACGATGTCTGTCGAGCGTGTAGAGCTCTTCAACACTCCTGCAATGAATTTGAGAACCTCATCACCCATCTGGTGTCCATAGGTGTCGTTTACAGATTTGAAGTCATCGATATCGCCCATTATAACACTGAAATTTCCACTGTATCTCTTAACTCTGTCGAATTCTTCCCGCAAGCGCGTCATGAAATACCACCTTGTAAAGAGCCCTGTCAACGGATCCATGATACTTTGGTGATAGATAATAACGTTTTTCAATGAGTATATCATCGCCTCTTCGAAGCTTATCAGCGCCGACATGGTTTCCATTGATGAAATACTGTTTAAATACAGACCCGGATTGGCAACGAAAATTCTGGCTTTGTACTCTTCATAGACTTTCGTTTCATAGTTGATGCGAAGTGGTTCCAAGCTCATACTGTAGTCTTCGGGAATCTCCCTTATTCCGAATTTTGCACAGAAAAGCTGGTTTCCTTCGCCATCGATCAACGACAAAGCCGCTTTTGTTGCCGGAATGGTGTTGATAAGCCGCGTTAGCAGGAATTCGAGAACTGTTTCAAGATTCTGCTGTGGATTGATCACTCTCAGAGTGTCCAAATTATACGCTGCTTGATTCATAGACCGAAAAGATAACCGTATCTTTTTTTCATTCAAACTGACAATTTTCTTCAGTTCTTCTGGTAGTTTCTCTTTCAAGGTCTGAATCTCAGAAAGCGCTTCATCGACTCCGCCACTAACACCGAAAAATTTACTTAGAACATCAGCGGCGCCATCGAAGTGGGTGGTTTTGTACAGGGGGACAGCCTTTTCAGCGTATTTATAAGTGAGAATTGGGTTCTTCCTTTCTTTGTGAAAGAAAGCCAATCCTTCGTAGATTTGAGCTAAAGACAGCAATGCACTGCTTTGAATTGCTTCAATTTCAAGATTTTCCGCAAGTATCTGAAATCCCTCCGGATCAATTTTTGCGAGCCTCTTGGAAAAAATTTGGCAGCTTTCTTCGTTCCAGTAGGGTGTTTCCTTGTGCCTGAAACATGTCCAGGCTTTTCGAAACTCTTCATCGGTTTCAGCGAGTATCAGATTCCGGAACTCGACAAAGTGAACTTGATTCACCGCGGGGTTCTCCATATTTTTCTGGATAATCTCGCGGGCGTGCGATAAATCACCTTTCATACAGCTCACGACGATCAAACCACGCAAAGCCCTTTCTTCGATGCCCAGATATTTTTCTATTTTCAGTTCTCTTTCCAGATCTTCCACAGCCTCATTGAATTCTTTGTTGTATATATGAAAATTGGCCTCAACAAAGTACGAATAAGCCTCCAATCTCATATTTCCTGCGAGTGAAGCCGTGCGTCTAAGAACACGAAGTTCAGAAAACATCTTCCTGATGTTCCCTTTGTACAGATTGGACCAGGCTAAATTCGACAGCGGTTCGAGGGATAGACCAATTGCTCCCATTTCCTGCGCGATTTTCACAGCTCTTTCAAGCATTTCGCTGACCCCCGGAGATGTACCGAACACTGTCGCAATACGATTCAGAGTTTCAACAAGAACGTCTTTAAAGTTCCATTGTTCGGATATCTCCTGTGCTTTCAGGAGCAAATCCATGGATTTTGTTCGTGAATATCCAGTTACAAACCCACCCAGAATATTCAAGACTCGTGCTTTTAACTTTTGGTGTAGCGCGATAGGTTTCAACTGTTCTGCCAATTCTTCCAAAACGCGTGCTTCAATTTTATCAACAAGCTTTCCTTCCTCTGTTGAAAGCTTTAGAGTAAGATACCGCCTCAGTACTCTGGAATACAGTGCTCTTCCTTCAACAACAGAAGGAAATTCTTTCATAATTAGTCTCGCTTCCTCCACTCTGGCCGCGCACACAAAAGAGGCGAATGAAAAGAACGCAAAGCAATCTTTCCGAGGCAAAGAATAGGCAAAATTTTCCAAACTCCTCGCCTCGCCTCTGATTTCCAAAGCTCTGAACTTCAAGCTCACGGCCGCGTAACTCGATCGGTTTCCAATCAATCTCTGGGCTTTGTCGATGTAGTTTAAAGCTGCTCCCAGATTGCTGTATTCTCGAATCATCTTCCTAGCATGGAGTAAGTACCTTGTTGCCGCAGAAGCATTTCTACCAAGCATTTCAAGATGCCAGGCCGCCTTTGCAATTTCGGGAATTTGCCTTGCCATCTCAGTGTGGACATGTTCTCGAGTCGTGGAATCTACAGCGTGATACATCTTCTGCCAGAATTCCTTCAGCGAGAAGACGTATCTGTTGCTCTCTTTGTAGATGATCTCTTTTGTCAGCAGGCGCTGAACCATTGAGTGTATGGATTTCAAAGACATTTTTAGAACTCTTGCGAGTAATCTCAAATCATTCTCATTGAAGTGTGGTCCGCACAACGATATGTACTTCGCATCTTCGTGAGTAAAGGTATCCACAATGGGACTAACAATTTCCTGAAAGTCCATTTCAAACAGCTCTTCTAATTTCAAAGCGTGATTTTTCTTGAAGAAATCCCTTTCATGAAGAATTTTTAGGATCTTCTCAATGTAACCTGGTCGTCCCCCGCTAACGGCACGAATCCATCTGCAAAATTTATCTATTTCTGGTATCGTTCCTTCAAGAGTCCTTGTAACGTACTCTTTCACCGTTGATATATCCCAAGGTTCGACAATCACATGTTTTTCAATCTTCATTTTCACTTTTTCACGCGACGAGATAATAATCGCATGGGGTGGCTGATAATTATACGAAATGAGCTGTTGAATGAACGCCTTGAATTCTTCATCGAATGCGTCGAAATCGTCAATTATCAGAACGATTGACTGCAGTTTATTCAAGAGAAAAGCTGCAAAAAGCAAAGCTTCGTCGTAGTTAAACTCTTTCTTGCTGTACACTTTTTCTATCACATCTTTGTGATTTTGAGGCAACTCTTTCAGAGTTTCTTCATCAGTGAGTTGAAGAAGAGATTCCAGAAATTGATAGGTGCTTTTTATCCACACCACATGTTGTCCACTTTCAAAGCGCAATTCATCGGAAATGAGTTCAAGAAGCGTGGCTTTTCCAGACCCCTCTGGGCCTATAAAATTTAGTGTTGCTAAGCCTCTTCTGTTGTTCCGAACGAAGTTCAAGATATCTTCTTTTTCTTTTCTATCCACAATGACTTTTCTGAATCTTCTTAAATCAGTCCGAGGAGCCAAAGTTTTCAGCATAGCGAAGTTCGCAACGTTTATGTGGATTCTTCTTTTCTCTGGCTCTTCAGCAGATAACTGGTCTGCCACGTTGATTAACTCTTCACCGCTGCAGATGCTTTTGAGAAGCTTTCCAAACACATAAGCGGTGGATTCAACAGTGCATTTTCCTATTTTTCTGAACTCGGGTGCCACAAAACACTTGCTATCGGGCATTTTTTCAGAGTTAAACCAGCACGGAATGAGCATGTAGTAATGACCGCGCCATTCCAGAAAATCATCAAGTGACAGCACAGGAATAGCCACATTTTGATGCAGAAGTTCTCGTAGCATCTCAAGTATAGAGTGAAAAAGCTGCTTCTCATTAACGTTCTGTAGGTTTATTCTTTTGCCTTCAAAATATGGAAAGTACACCTTGACGCTGTCTTTTATCTCGTAACTGTCAGGAAGTATAATGGATGTGCTTTCAATATTCTGGAACTTGACGAAGTACTTTGCGATATCTTCTTTGAAATCTTTCACAGCTTCTTCTTTCAACACACGAAGCCTTTTATAGTGTTCAGCGTCCGCCACAAGGAACTCGTCTCCGCAGTAAATTTCTCGAAGATGCTTAATTATCTTCACTTCAATCATCCTTTAAGCTCATCCCTTAAGCTGCTTTTCAGCAGAGGGATCACTTCGTCAATTACGTACTCAATGTTGTATCCGCTGAAAGAACAGCCGGCCGCTCTTGGATGTCCTCCTCCACCGAGTGTGAACGCGATAGCGCTGACATCGAGCCATCTCTTCGATCTCATGCTCACGTGTATCTCACCCTGCGGAAATTCCGAAAACAGCACTGCGGCTTCGGCAGTTTTGACCGATCTGAGCTCTGAAACAAATCCAGAACTGGCGTCTTCAGAACATCTGTGAAGGACGTAATCATCGTATGTGAGGTGTGAATAAACCAGTTGTCCATCACATTCAACCTTTATGTTATTGATCATCGTTGAAAGCAACTGAAGCTGTTCTAAGGTTTTGTTCTCGAGTATCGTTGTCGATACAAAATGGGGTTCTGCTCCAAGCTTAACCAATTGTGATGCCACCTGGAAAACTCTGTAGTCTGTGTTCGAGTATTTGAAAAACCCAGTATCAGTTGCTATGCCCAGGTAATTTGCAAGGGCGAGTTCCCTATCGTATTCAACACCCATTGAATTATTCAAAATATATATCATTTGAGCGCAGGAGGCGCTTGATTCATCAACCCAGTTCAGATTTCCGTACATCGTGTTAGTAGCGTGGTGATCAATCACTATGGTCTTGAAAAGTTTCAGCTTATCTGCAAATCGTCCAACTCTGTCTGGAGAAGAGCTGTCAACAACTACGATTAGCTCGGGGTCATAGTCGCAGGTGCTTTCGTAGTTCTCAATAGCGGAAACGCCGGGAAATTCCTTGTAGTAAGAAGGAATGTCGTAATCTATTGAACATCTCACCTCTTTATCGAGCTTTTTCAGTCCAAGGTATAAGGAGGCAACAGAGCTTATATCATCACCATCTGGCATTATATGCCCCAGAATGAGCACTCTATTAGTGGATAAAATTTCCGCTGTGATGGATAGAATCTCTTTACTACTCAAGTAAGCACCTCCGTTGCAATTCGAACAACTTTACCGAACTTGTCCTTGGCTCTGCTGGCCACCCGCATAACCTCACTGTGCTCAAGTCTTTTGGCTAAGATTCCAGCGGCCATGTTCGTGATGCAAGAGATGCCCAGGACTCTAAATCCAACAGATCTGGCTGTGAACATCTCATGTACTGTTGACATTCCCACCATATCGGCGCCAAGTTTCTGAAAAGCCTTTATCTCTGCTGGTGTCTCATAACTCGGTCCCTGAACCCCTATGTACACGCCTGTCTTCAATTCTATAGACATTTTCTTCGCCGCTGCGAGCGTTTTTTCAGTCCATTCTTTGTCAACAGGAACCTTCCCTGCGTGCGAAATTCCTTTGCAAGAAATCTCAGGTTTGAGAAGTGTCATATTTATGACATCTGATATCATGACAATGTCTCCTGGGTTGAATTTTCTATTAATTCCACCAGCCGAGTTGGTTATCAGCAAATATCCAGTCCCCAATTGTCGAAACACTTCTACAGGGAAAACAACATGCCTTAGACTCCATCCTTCGTAATAATGAAATCTTCCCTGCATCGCCGCGACATACTTTCCACAGTACTTTCCCACAACAAGTTTACCTTTGTGGCCCTGAACGGTTGATCTGGCAAAGCCGGGAATCTGGGAGTACTCGATCTCGATCTTCTCCTCGAACTCATCAGCGATGAATCCCAGTCCAGAACCGAGTATAAACAGCACTTGAGGTTTTTCTGAGCATCTAATAGATATTTTGTCAACGGCTTGTTTCAGAACATTCAAAACAGCGCCTCCTTTGTTTCTAACAAATTCATTAAGATTTCCATACGAGAAAAGCGATTTCCTGCATTAAACAAAACTTTAATGCACGTTTTTGGCTTTCTTCACTAATTACTAATTATTTATTTTATCAAAGTCATCAGATATCCTGAACCCATTTTGAAAGGTAATCTTTCACTTGCTTTTCGCTGTGAATTTTCACAGAAGAAGTATCCAGTGTAGCGTATTTATCTGAACCCAGATACAGTGTTGGCGAGGTTTTCAAATTTGGATCAAAGCTGTTTTCATCGTAGTGCACACCAACTATCTGTCCTATGAAAAGCGTGTGATCTCCCGCGCGCCTGTAATCATAGAGCTTGCACTCATAGACAGCGTAAGCTTTCTTCAAAAACGGAGTTCTGATATTAACCGACTGTTCCAGGGCGATGTCGAATACAGATACCTTTTCTATGTCTCTTCCAGACGTTCTTCCCAAAAACGCCGCGAGCTGGCTCAAATCGTAGCTTATGAAGTTTATGGAAAACTCTCTTGAGTACACTATGAGTTCATGCGTGTACCGCTGTGAAGATATGGATACCATGTACAAAGGAGGTTTTTGAGACACTTGAGTGTGCCACGCCGCAGTCATCAAGTTGATCTGATTTTCATACTCAGCGCAGATAATGGCTATATTCGAGGGAAAATGAAAGTTGTAAGTTTTCGGTTTTTCAACGAACAACACAGCCCCCACCTCCCATGGATTGAAGTGTTTCCACATAATCAACGATGTTCAGAAGGACGGATTTAGAGAAGTCGAACCCCTTTTGAGTGAGAACTATTCGTCCTTTTTGCTTTTCAACTAACCCTTCGAATTTCTTACACATAATTTCTAACTCATCTTGACTCATGTATTCAAGAAGTTCTTCTATTTTCACTCCATTCTCAAGCCTCAAGCCCATGAAAAGCCTTTCTTTTAGTTCTTCTAAGGGGCTGTTAAGTCTTTGAAACGCTCGCGGGAATTTCCCTTCGTCTATTCTGGATATGTAGTCCTTTATCGAGACGCAGTTAACATACCTCATTTTCTGAATATGTCCACCCGCTGACACCCCCACTCCTATGTACTGTTGATTATTCCAGTATCTCAAATTATGAATACATTTAAAACCCACCTTTGAGAAGTTCGATATCTCATACCGTTTCCAGGTTTTCTCAACCTCGGTGATGAACATCTCATAGTGCTCATCAGCGTCTTCTGCCAAACTCAGTTTTTCAGAAACTTCTTGCGTTTCATTTGAATGAGTTTCGAGCATGTAAACCGAAACATGCTCGGGATCACACCGCTTCAATGTGGATATGTTCTCCTCTATGGATTTTTCTGTTTCTTTTGGCAATCCCACTATGAAGTCGATGTTCACATTTTGGAAATATCTTCTGGCATCAGAGTATGTTTTCAGAAAATCAGACACAGAGTGCCTTCTCTTGACAAAATTCAAGACTTCATCGTCAGCGCACTGAAGTCCAATGCTAAGCCTGTTAACTCCCATCCTTGAAAATGACTTGAGCACTTCTGCAGAACATCCCGGGTTCACCTCGACCGTGACTTCTTCGCATCGAGAAGTGTCGAAAATTCGAAATATGTGGTGCAACGTTTTGTTTACCCAATTAGGCACGTCGCTCGGTGTTCCTCCACCTATGTATATCGTGCTGAGCCTTGCGTATGGATATTCTTGCTTCCACAAAAGCAGTTCTTTGTACACAGCCTCGAAGTAATCGTCCACAGAAGAAAAGTCTGTATATGAAACGAAATCACAGTAACTGCATCTTGATTTACAAAATGGAACATGAAGATAAAGGCTAACTTCAGAAAGAGACATTGAACAGAACCTGCCTCCCCGAGAAGAAGAAGGTTGCCTCTAAACCAGGCGCCGTGCAGTCGGCGCGAATTCCAAATAAAGCACCATCAGACTTGACAATTACAAAAGGATCGAGAAAAACTGAGAGATCCGAAACGCTTACCTGTGTTCTAAATGCGAAAAGTCCACCTATATCGTCCATCCAGCCTATTCCCATGAAAAAAGCTTGCTCACCGATACTGCCGGTTGAGTACGGGAAAAATCCAACAAACACGCCGTTCTCAACCCTGTACATACCGATTTCCTTTTCTTCAAGATTTGCATACACCCTGCTGAATCCTGTTGAAACCCTGCCAATGGAATCGATCGTAGAAAAATTAATGGTGTTCTTGGGAAGAAACACTTTTTGCGACGCTTTTATCAACATGTGGCTGTTATCAGGTGTAAGCACTGTTCTAAAGGTGTATTTTCCGGGGAAAATTCCATAGGTGCTGGCGTTCATTTCAAAAAACAGTGTCCAGCTCTTGCCTAACGAGGCGGATACAAGCATTTGAGCATCTGAGTTCTTAATGTTCAGAAATCCCATTTTTGTGTATCTCGCTCTATCGTCTGAAAAACAAACTCCAACTTGGGCATTGTCTGAAAAGCGGAGCATTAAATTTCCCATATTCAAGTAAAATGCGAAATCCGGTCCGATCGATAGCTGAACGGCTTCAACCAGTGTGCAAGTGAAAATCAGTGCAAAAAGCAACAATCTGCGCACCATTATCCCTCCAAGAGCTTCCTGGCGATCTCATTCACAAGCTGTGGGTTAGCCATTCCTTGGGTTTGCTTCATCACAGCCCCCACAAAATAGCCAAGCACGCCTTTTTTACCCGATCGATACTGTCTCACAGCCTTTGGATTTTGCTCCATCGCTTGCTTTATTATCTTTTCTATAACATCTTTGTCATTGACTTGCTTCAATCCCCTCTCTTCGACAATCTGCCTGGGCATCTTCTTCGTGGCGAAAATTTCTGGGAACATTTCTTTCGCCATTTTTATGGAAACAGATCCCGCCTCAACGAGTTCGATCAGTTCAACAAGATGACGCGGCGAGATCGGCACCGCTTCGCTTTCAGAATTTTTCATCTCTCTCAGCAGTTCTGTCATAATCCAGTTACTGATCTCTTTTGGCTTCGGCTTGATTTTCACGCATTCTTCGTAGAAATCAGCCAGCTCCCTTGTACTGGTCAAAACTTCTGCGTCGAGTTCAGGAATTCCGTAATCTCTGGTAAAACGATCTTTTTTCTGATCAGGGAGTTCGGGCAAGCTTTCTTTAATCTTTTCTATATATTCATCAGAAATAACAACTGGTGGTATGTCGGGTTCCGGAAAATAGCGATAGTCACTTTCTTCTTCTTTTCCTCGCATCGAGACTGTCGTTTTTGAGGTTAAATCCCAGCCTCGTGTTTCTTTTTCAACATTAGAGCCAGATTTCAACGCCTGAATAATCCGGTTCTGCTCAAACTGTAAAGCCTTCTCGACAAATTTGAAGGAATTCATGTTTTTCACTTCAACTCTATTGCTTGAAAACCCTTTTTCATCAACCACAGATATGTTGGCGTCGCATCGAAGCGCTCCTTTTTCCATATCTCCACTGCTGACACGCAGGTACCTCAGGATCGATCTCAGTTTTTCGAGAAAACGGCGCGCTTCTCTTGGAGATGTCAGATCCGGTTCTGTTACAATTTCTATCAACGGAACTCCACATCTGTTCATGTCGACAAGTGTGTGGTGAGCCTTGGTAATTGCGTCGCCTTCGTGCATTAGTTTTCCAGCGTCTTCTTCGATGTGTAGTCTTCTTATTCTTACTTTTTTGCGCTCTTTGCCAACATCAAGCTCAAGACATCCGTTGGTTGCAATTGGATAGAAGTACTGGGTAATTTGATAACCCTTGGGCAAGTCAGGGTAAAAATAATTCTTTCTGTCAAAGCGAGAAAACCGATGAATCTCGCAGTTTAGCGCCAGAGCTGTTCTAACCGCGTACTCAATCATCATTTTGTTCACGGTTGGAAGAGCCCCGGGTTGCCCTGTGCAAACGGGGCATATCATTGTGTTTGGAGCTTTCTCAAAAACATTTGCGCTGCACGAGCAAAAAGCCTTCGTTTCAGTTAAAAGCTGCACATGAATTTCCAGTCCGATTACAGTCTTCATGCTTTCACCACCGGCAGCCGAATTCTTCCATTACTATTATATGGGGAGTTTTTCTCGAAACTCCTGGCAATACGGAGCACCTTTGCATCGTGAAATCTCCTGGACATTATCTGGAGCCCCACTGGCAAATCGTTGGAAAATCCGTAAGGAACGCTTATTGCAGGCAAACCCGCGAGATTGGCTGGTGCTGTGAATATGTCCATTAAGTAATATGTCAGTGGGTCTTTGACTTCTCCGAGTTTAAAAGCGGTAATCGGTGAAGTCGGTGTGAGAATCGCGTCATTCTCTGTCAACACTGAGTCCAGTTCAGATGACAGAACGCGTCTTACCTTCTGCGCCTTGTTGAAGTACGCCTCGTAGTAAGCGGCGCTCAGAGTGAACGTTCCCAACATTATTCTGCGCCTCACTTCCTCACCAAAACCTTCTCTCCGAGTCCTTTTGTACATGTCTTTCAAACCCTTTTCTTCGACTCTGAGACCATATTTCACCCCATCGTATCTTGCAAGATTTGAACTCGCCTCTGCGGGCGCTATCACATAATAAACAGCAACAGCGTATTTCATGCTGGGAATACGCACTTTTCTGATCTTCGCCCCCAGCTTTTCAGCCAGTTTCAGAGCCTCATCAAAGAGAACCGCAACACCGCTGTCAAGCTGTTCGTAATCATAAACTTCCTTTGGAACCGCGAACTTCATTCCAGATATTCCGTTTTCCATATCCTTCAAAAAATCAATATTTTTATCCACGGTGGTGGAGTCCATAGCGTCCTTTCCAGAAATGACACTCATAAGGATCGCGGCGTCTCTTACCGATTTGGTGATAGGACCGATTTGATCGAGCGATGACGCGAAGGCAATTAGACCATACCTGGAAACAAGTCCATAAGTTGGTTTGAAACCCACAACTCCGCACAAGGAAGCCGGCTGTCTGACAGACCCCCCAGTATCGCTGCCCAAAGCGGCTACCACCTCACCACCTGCGACAGCCGCCGCCGATCCGCCACTGCTGCCCCCTGGAACACGAGTAGGGTCCCACGGGTTTCGTGTCGGAAAAAACGCTGATCTTTCAGTGCTTGAACCCATGGCGAACTCGTCAAGGTTGGTTTTTCCAACCACAGTAAACCCATGCAAGAGCAGTTTTTCAACCACTGTCGCGTTGTAAGGTGGCACGTAGTTTTCCAGTATCTTTGAAGCGCAGGTTGTTTTTACACCCTTTGTTGTTATGTTATCCTTTACAGCTATGGGAATACCCGCAAATTCGCCGCTGCGGAATTCGTGATCTTTGCACACTGTTATAAAGCTCTTCAAAACAGGCTCCATCTTTTCTATTTCTTTAGCAGATTCAGCCGCCAGATCTTCTCGATTCAGACTCAAACAATCTTCAATCGTTAATGATCTAAACACACTGTTACCTCCTTAGAGATAGTACAGCTTTCTTTTTTCGTAACGTCCCCACAGAACTCCAAGAATGAACCCGGAGACATGTGCCCACCACGCAACTCCTGTGTTCATCGTGCTGTCGAGCACCCCACTGAGAACTTGAAATAAGAACCACAATAAGAGATATGCGCCTGCTGGAATAGCTGTAAGCGTGAAAAAGAAAAAGATAGGCACGAAAGAAACAATCCTCGAGTATGGGAACATCACGTAATACGCTCCCATCACCGCTGAAATCGCGCCTGATGCTCCTACCATGGGAATCTGAGATCTGAAACCAAATGGAAAATACGCCAGTGCCGCCGCGATACCGCTCGATAAGTAAAACACACTGAATTTGACGTGCCCCATCTTGTCCTCAACGTTGTCTCCAAATACCCACAAAAACCACATGTTTCCAATGATGTGTGACCATCCACCGTGCAAAAACATGTGAGTGAGAGGCGACCACCATTTGGAAACATTCAGTTGGAGCCCTGTTCTTATTTGCCAGAATCGTTCCCATCCCCGAACAGTCCACCTTGCCGGGACGAGTCCAAAATTGTACATAAATTGTAAAAGATCGACTCTATTCAAAGATTCTTGATACAAAAAGACAACGACATTAACAGCTAAGAGAGCGTATAGCACGTAGGGTCTTTTTCTTGTAGGAACAGTATCGTAAAGTGGGAACAATCAGATCCCTCCGTTTGCATCACGAACATAACACCGCGTTCAAAACATCACCACTAACGGATGTTTTGGAACCTGGTTAGCTTCATCATACCACGAAAATACTGCGAAAATCAATCAATAACACCCGATGCTATAACAAGATCGTGGTTATATAGCGCCGCGATCTGCCCGGGGGTAACTGCAAAAATTGGCCTTTCGCATGTAATTGTGGCAGTATCATCGCTCATTTTCACCCGACACGGAACTTCCTCAGCCTTTTTTCTAACCATTACACTCGCGCTGAATTCAGCGGGTACTTCACAAAGGAGATTCAAATTAGACACTCTGAAGGTGTCGGTGTAGACTTCCTCTTTCTTGCCAACAACAACCATGTTCTTCTCAGAGTCAAGTCTAACCACATAAAGCCTTTCTTTGGCTGAAATTCGTAACTTCCTCTGTCCCACCGTGTAGTTGAAAAGACCTCTGTGCTCTCCAAGCGCGTTTCCATGTGTGTCGACAATCAAGCCCGGATTTGATGTCAGCCCTCTTTCGCTGAAAAACGTGTTTTGATCTCCATCTGGAATAAAACATAAATCCTGAGATTCCCTCTTTTCATGAATATGAAGCTTTACCATCTCCGCGATCTCTCTAACTTGTCTCTTTGTTTTATCACCGTTGGGAAACACGAGGTATCTGAGCTTTTCTCTTTCTATGGACGATAAAAAATAGGACTGATCCTTTTCTTTGTCGATCGCTTTGTAGAGCTTACCATCGACAATTCTGGCGTAATGGCCGCTTGCCAGTCTGTCAAAGCCACGGTGAATGACCATTTCCAGTAAAATTCCAAATTTCACATATCTATTGCAAAAATAGCACGGATTCGGCGTTCTGCCTTTGATGTATTCAGATGTATAGTAATTGATGATCTTTTCACAAAACACGTCTTCCACATCGACCACTTCGAACGGTACACCAAGTTGGCGTGCGATGAGTCGGGCATCACGCGCATCTGACGGGCTACAGTGGGTTTTGTGC
>QNAO01000002.1 GCA_003641785.1 Thermotogae bacterium | reverse complement strand
TACTTCGTCGCCGATGCCAAGACGATAAGAATCGTTGTAAACATAACACACGAAGCGTACACCCACGCTGGAGATCTGAAAAAAGATTTAGAGAAGGTTTTGAAAAGATACAGTCAGTACCGATTCACCCTGGCGAGCGCGTCATTTGTTGTGGATCAAATCAACTCACAGATTCTGAAAAGCCAGTTGCGAAGCCTCTTTGCGTCCATGATTTTCATCTTTTTGGCGATTTTCCTCGCGTTTAGAAAATTCACGCTCTCGATCGTGATAACTGTGCCCATCGCTTTAACAGTGGTGCTCAACTTCGATTTCATTGCCCTGCTGAATCTGCGGCTTGATATAGCAACATCGATTGTGGCGAGCATTCTTGTGGGACTTATCGTTGACTACTCAATTCACCTTGCTCATGATATGAGAAGCACAAACGATGTCTCCAAAACCATAGAAAATATCGGCATGCCTCTTATCACGAACGCGCTCGGCTTGATAGCTGGCTTCCTCGTGTTATCTCTCTCAAAACTGGCATTGTTCAGAAACGTATCGCTTCTGATTGCGCTTGGAATTGGATTTGGAGTTTGTTTCACTATATTTTCCGAGCCGCTTATAATGAAAAAGGTACTGAAAAAGCGATCGTAGTTGATTACTTTCAATGAATGCTAAATTATCTGTGAGTCCTTTTATCATCTTATCATCGACAGTGCTGAAACATCGCCTGATTTGATAGCCTGGATATTGCTTGAAAGTACATCCATATTCTGTTTGAGAAACGGGATCATGTCGGAGATCTGTTTCAGCTCATTGTAAAGTGTCTCGACGTTTTCTATGCTTCCTGATCCTTCAGTTAAAAGAGCGACCGATATCTCAAGTTCACCAAGCTTATCCAGGGCGTCAACCGCAGTGATGTAGGTATCAAATGCGTCCGTCTATCACCTTCTTGTTTGAATTCAAAGAACTGCTGCCCGTGATCAAGGCAATGATTCTCAAAGCCAACAAAGGAAGCAGTGAGAGCAGAAGAAATTTCACCTTCAAGCTCATGTATATCTCTCCTTTCCTTTTTTGATGATTATTGAAAATAACACTTCGCTTCAAGCCGCGTATATTATATGTTATAAGCGTTTTGTGAGTCAAAAAGATAATCTATCAATGTAGTTTTAATCTTGTAATAATGATCCAACAAATTTAATAACAATCGCAAGCATGTTAATCATAAGTTATTAGAATTTATTAAAATAAGTTTTGGATAGGACGGGTAAAAAAAACAAGGCGTATCCAAGTAAAATGTGCATGTAAATAGGAGGTATTAATCTTGATTAATTATACAACCCATTTGTTTAGTAATGCAATTTATTTGCGAAAATTATAACATATCCCTTTTATTAAAGTCAAGTTTCGCATCCTCTTGAATTATCCTTACTATAACAGCAAAGATAATCATTCAGTGCACTTTCTAAGTAAAGTATATTTAATTAATCAAGATTAATGAAAATATCTAAATCACATCACTAATTGATTTATCGTCCTATAAACGGAAAAACTTTATAACATCCTTTGACAAGTAAGTTTACTCTTTGACAAGTAAGTTTACTCCCTGACAAGTAAGTTCACTTCAGATCAATGCTATATTATACACTTTTCTAATGATCGACGAACTTATTCAATTAATCTTGATTAATGAGTTTTAAATGCAACTTTCGTTGTGAAAGAATTCTCGAGCCATGTTCTGTAAACATACTTTATTTTCGATACAGGGGGTAGTGGCGTGCAACACAGCGGAAGTTTGCGTCAGATGAACACCAAGCAACTCCTTAAAGAACTCAACCAAATATCAGCTGTTAACGATACAACGAAAATCGAAGAGCTCATTGCATTGCTTGTTGAAGACAGACGTGAAATAGTTCGCGAAATGGTGGTTGGCGTTCTCAAGCGTTTGAAAGATCCCGATCTGCCAGAGAAGATCGCAGCCCTGTTGCACGCACAAGACGCGTTTGTCAGGAATTCCGCCGCTTCGATACTCGCAAGACAGTGGGATTGGTCGAAGGAGGCATTAGTTGAATCCTTAAAAGATAAGGACAAAAACGTTCGAAAACTGGCTATTGATGCGCTTTATGAGGTTGGGGATCCTTCAACTGTTGATTTTATATCTATAGCTCTCGACGATGAAGATGTGAACAACGTCATAGCGGCGGTGGAATACATAGGTGATTTGGGTGGACACGGCTACGCCGAAAAGATACTTCAGATTTTGTCACACGCAGAGGATCAATTCTTAATCTGTTCCTGCCTTGAAGCGCTTGCCAAAATTGGAGATCCACAGTGTTTGCATGAGGTTGAAAAGAGATTTTCCTCACCACTGTCTATGGAAGATTTCATGCTGATGCCTTACTTGCGCCTTCTGGCAAAATTTTCTCAGCCACAGCACCTTGGAGTACTGTTGGAAATCGCAGAGGCAAAACTCAACATCGCTTACAAAGAGATCATAGATTCGATGGCGCTTTTCATAAATCGAAACAAATCGTCTTTGAAAGAACACGAAAAGAAACAAATACACACTTTCCTCACACAAGCAATTTCAAAAAACATTCCCTCTGCCAACAAGTATGAAATAGTTAGCCTCATAGGGCGACTTGGGGTTGAAAACCTTTCAGATGAGGTGAAAACCTATCTTCAAAGCGATGATCCCATGATTCGACTTGGCGCCATTGAAGTCATCGGCACGCTGAAAATGACAGATTTCGAAGCCGATCTTCAGGCGTTACTTGAAAAAGAGAAAGATGAAGATCTACGTCTGGCAGCCATCTTCACTTTGGAGCAGTTGAAAGGGGAGTAAATCTTGGATTTTGGATTTCACGAATTCAAAACGGTGCGAGATATGATTTACGCAAAGACGGGGATCTTCGTTTCAGATCAAAAAGTCTATTTGCTCAAAAAGAGAATACAAGATCGCATTAACGCCCTGCGATTTTCGTCCGCTTCTGAATACATTAGATTTCTGAAGTTTTCTGATCATGGGGGAAAAGAATTCAACAATCTTGTCATTGCGACTACAGTGAATGAGACGTACTTTTTCAGAGAATTTCCCCAGCTCCAGATCTTCGCCGAGTACTGTTTACCCGAAGTGGTCGAGCGCGCTAAAAAATCATCGGTTCGAATTCTCTCGGCAGGCTGTTCAACTGGAGAAGAGCCTTACACGCTTTCGATAATATGCCAAGAGATGTTGACTCCCCAATGCAATTTTTTTGTAGAAGCCATAGATATAGATGACAGGGCGCTTTCGACCGCTCTTCGCGGGATCTACGATGAAAGGTCCGTGCGTGATGTTCCACATACCTACTTGGAAAAATATTTTGAAGCCACTCCAGAGGGATACGCTGTGAAAGACTTTGTGAGACGTTACGTTAACTTTTCAAAAGTGAATCTTTTCGACCAGACCCAACTAACCTCTCTTGGCCACGATTTTGACTTTGTGTTCTGCAGAAACGTGCTGATTTACTTTTCAGATGATTCAAGGCGCAAGGTAATTGAGGGCTTTTACACGATGATGAAACCCGGAGGATACATTTTTCTCGGCCATTCAGAATCGCTGAGCAGGATCACAACGGCGTTCAAGCTGAAGCGAATGGGAGGCGGGCTTGTTTATCAAAAGCCTTTAACTGAGGAAGGGTGAAGAGATGGCTAAGATTCTGATCGTTGACGATTCGCAGATGACAAGAAATTTTCACGCTTATATATTGCGCGCGGCAAATTTTCAGGTGATCGACGCTATCGACGGCGCAGACGCGCTTGAAAAAATCTACAGAGAGAACGATATAGATTGCGTGATCACCGATGTAAACATGCCAAACATGGATGGATTCACCATGATACGAAAGATCAGATCAGAACAAACCTTCTCAACTCTCCCCATTATCATCGCGACGACACTCGATGCTGCCAACGACAAGAAGGAGGGATTCAAAGCGGGCGCTAATTTCTATCTTGTCAAGCCTGTCAAACCTTCAGTTCTCATTGAAAGCGTTCGAATGGCTATCGGAAGGGAGTGTTGACGTTGCAGTTCAGCGAAGAAGAAGTTGATATTATCAAAGAAATTCTGGAAGAAGCTCCCGATCTTCTGAATGGACTCGAAGATAAAGTTTTAACACTTGAAACTTCCACAAGTAAAGAGGTTATCAATGAAGTTTTTAGAGTATTTCACTCGCTAAAGGGCTTGGCGGGATTTGGAAACATTGAGCCTATCGTGAGGGTCGCTCACGCTCTTGAGTCAGCGTTGAAAAAAGTCCAAGAAGGACATCTGCAGCTAACTTCAGAGCTGATAGATCTCTTGCTTGATGGAGCCGATTTTGCCAAAATGGTGCTAGAAAAAATCAGTGAAGCCTTGCAGAAATATTCTCAAGGCTTTCTAAGAGTGGATCTGGAAAATCTTGGAACAGATGATCTGGTGAAATCAGTTGAGAAGCTTCAGACAGAATCAGAAAAACAGCAGCCCTCTTCTGCCAACAAGACAACCCCCGAAGTGGTGTTACCAGAAGGATTCCAGGAAGAAGCTTTGACTGATTTCATTTCCGAGCTCGAAGAGAATATTGCAAAAGCAGAGAGCTCTTTGCTTGAGCACGAGTCAAAAGCTGATCAGGCGTTACTCAACGACGTGATGAGGGCTTTTCACAGCATCAAGGGCGGCGCGAGACTGCTACTCTCCCTACCGATGAGTGAAGAAGTCGCAAATTGTGCCAGCTATATTGAGAAAATATCTCACAATCTGGAAGATCTGTTTCAAAGAGCGACAAAGGAAGGCGCTGAATTCGATTCGGATCTTGCCTTTGATGGCATAGATGTGCTGAGAAACATCGGATCCTGTTTGGCAAAAGGTGAGTCTTTAAACGCGTCGGAAATTGAGAGATTTGTTTCCCGCCTTTTGGGTGAATCAACATCCTTAAAGGCGAGTGCACAACAGATAACAGATGAGATATTCGGTTCTTTCGAGGCGTTTGTTAACATTGCCACTCAACTTCTTGAATACATCGATTTCCTGGTAGAAGATCCGTCTCAAGACAAATCGCAGATACACCGTGTGACCGATCCACTGAAGATAGGTTTGAAAATGATTGGACACGAGGACAAACTACAGCTTGTGGATCAAATTGTCAAGAGCGCTGAAAGCTCTGATATAGAAAGTCTCAAAAAGTACCAAGCTCAGTTTGTTGAGTGGCTGAAGAGCAGAGAGATAGCTGCTCTAAAAGCTTCGCAGGCAGGTGTTGTCAAGGAATCTTCGCGTTCCGTTCAGATGGTTTCTCGGAGCGTCCGAGTTGACAGGGATAAACTCGATAGAATGATGAACCTCGTTGGCGAGCTGCTCACGCTCAAGAATTCCACAAAGTTTTTGACAGCCAAGGTAGAGGAAGAAGCGCCGTCCCTAAAACTGGAAATGAGAGGTCTGACCGCGAAGTTTGAACGCTTGACACGTGATTTTCAATCAGTTGTGATGGCTATGAGAATGACACCCATAGGTGAGCTATTCAATCGCTACAAGCGCACCACGCGAGACCTGGCGAAATCTCTGGGAAAGAAAGTCTCTCTCGTAACAGAAGGAGAAGAAGTGGAACTCGACAGATCTGTCATCGAAGTTCTGGTGGACCCATTAACCCACTTAGTGCGAAACGCCATCGACCATGGAATAGAGCCTCCCAATGAAAGAAATCAGAAAGGAAAGCCTGAAGAGGGAACCGTGATTCTGAGGGCTTATTACAAAGGCAGTTTTGCATTTGTCGAAATTGAAGATGATGGGAAAGGCATCGATGCGCAGGCTGTCAGGGCTAAGATTGTTGAGCAGGGTTTAGTTCCTCCTGATGAAGCTATAGAGCTTTCTGATGAAGAAGCCCTGCAGTTCATTTTTGAGCCGGGATTCAGCACCGCGAAGGTTGTTTCTGACATATCAGGTCGCGGTGTTGGCATGGACGTTGTGAAAGCATCTGTAGAGAGTGTTGGAGGGAAGGTTTTCGTTAGCACGAAGATAGATCACGGAACGAAGATAGCTATGAGAATACCACTTTCTCTTCTCATGATAAAAGGCCTCATGGTGAGAATCGCTTCTGAAAAATTCATCATTCCCCTTGATTCCGTTCAGGAAACACTAAAGGTGCCGCTGAACAAGATTCACAAGCATCGTGAAGTCGCTTTTGCCGAGATTCGTGGAGAGATAACGCCTATTCTCTTCACTGAAGAAATATTGTTGGAGAAAAATGTTGAGCTTTCTGAAAATAGATTCTCGTTTGGTCTCGTTCCAATGGCTGTGATCCACAGTGAAGACGGCGTTTTCGCAATAGTGGTGGATGAATTCGTTGAGGAAGGAGACTATCTCGTTAAGAATATCTCGGAAGATCTGAAAGTATTGGGAATATTCTCCGGCGCGACGATTATGGGAGATGGCTCTGTCGTACTTATCTTGAATCCTTACGAGTTGGTGAAATAAATGGCAAAAACAATCGTTTTCTCGAGTAGAAAAGGTGGAAGCGGTAAAACAACGCTCGCTTTCAACACGTGCGCGCTACTCGCGGACATGAGTCACAGATGTCTTCTTGTGGACATGGATTCTCAGGCACATGCCACTATTCACGCTGGTTTAGAACCATTTAATGTAAAACGCGGAGTTTACGAAGTTCTGGTTAGTTTTCTGAAAAGTGGAGCGATCGAAAGAGAAGCTCTGGTGCGGCAAGATAATATGACTATTCTTCCAACTAACGAAAACATAGCCGCGCTTGACGTGGAGCTGAAAGATATTCCCAACGGAGAATCAGTGCTCAAGGATTTCCTGATGGAATTCGACAGGGATTTCGATTACATAGTGATCGATACTCCTCCTTCTCTTGGCCTTGTTACCATTAACTCCTTAGTGGCAGCCGATTATCTTGTCATACCGGTGCGACTCGACTTCTTCTCGTTAGTTGGTCTTGCTCAAGTAATGAGCGTCTATTACAAAGTTAGCTCTACTCTTGTTCCGAATCTTAGGCTCATTGGTTTGGTACCGATAATGTTCTCTGCCAGAGCGCGGGTATCACGTGAAGCTTTGAAGGAACTCGAGAAAACCTTTGGTGAAGTGATGGTATTGCCAAGACTCAGAACAGACGTGAAAGTTGTTGAGGCTTCAAGCCACGGTGTTCCAGTTCACAAGTACGCTCCGAAATGCAGAGCTGCTGCGGATCTGAAAGCGATAACGTTAGAAATATTGAAAAGAGTGAGATGAACAATGACTGAGAATCTCGGAAGGGGTTTGGGAGTTTTTTACAGAGCCTCGGAAGAACGGCTCTTCAAGCAAGCGCTTGAAGCAGATGAAAGAGGCGAATACATAGAAGCGTTTCACCTGTACATGAAGGTGGCTGAAATGCGAGGTGATTTCAAAGTGAAGGCTCTCAACAACGCGGCTATTATTCTCGCTGAAAACGGATTCACTTCAAGAGCGATAGAACTGCTGAAAAAAGCCTCTGAGGAGGACCCCTCTAACAGAGATGTGAGGAGAAATCTTGAGACTCTTGAGGAGGAAGCGGAGCTGTGATTGTGGGAATTGATTTCGGCACCACAAATTCGTTAGTTGCGTACGTTGGGAAAGACTTAAAACCGCAGATCATTGTGAACGAGCGCGGCTCGCGCATCACACCTTCAGTGGTCTATTTTAAAAACGAAAAGCAAGCACTTGTCGGCGAGCTCGCAAAGTCTCAGATGTTTATACGGCCAGATCAGACGATCTTCAGAGTGAAGCGTAAGATGGGCACGGATCACCGTTACACCATTTTTAACGCAAGCTACACTCCCTCCGAGATCGGTTCTTTAATCTTTCGGAAGCTGAAGGCTTACGCCTCAGATTTTCTGGGAAAACCAGTGGATAAAGCGGTGGTAACCGTTCCCGCCTATTTTGACGACAATCAGCGCCTTGCGGTGCTCACTTCTGCGCAACTCGCTGGTATTGAGGTGGTGAAACTCTTTAACGAACCCACAGCCGCCGCTTTGGCTTACGGCGTGAAAGCAGATGGTGAGCGTGTGGTGCTCGTTCTGGATTTTGGAGGTGGCACATTTGATATCACACTGATGAAACACCGCGAGGGCTTGTTTGAAGTTATTGCCACAGGAGGCAGTACTTCTCTGGGAGGAACCGATTTCGACCAGGTCATTTCAAACTGGGTAATTGAAGCTATCAAGCAAACAAGAGGAATTGATCTCTCAAAAGATCCCATTGCCATGCAGCAAGTGATCAATCATTCAGAGCGAGCTAAAGTTGATTTGTCCACTGTAGCAGAAACCACTGTCGTGATTCCGTACATCGCGGCATCTTCGGAGGGACCTGTGCATGTGAATTTGACAATCTCTCGTGATCAGTTTGAAAACCTCGCTCGATCTCTTTTTGATGAATCAGAGAGGCTAATTCTCAACACTGTGAAGGAAGCTTGCATTAAACCCGATCAGGTAGATGTGGTTGTGTTGGCAGGGGGAAGTTCCAGAATGCCGGCGTTCAAGCGAATTGCTTCCACACACTTTCCAAAGGCTCAGTTGATGGGTGAAGTGAATCCAGATGAAGTCGTCGCACTGGGAGCGGCTGTACAGGCTGCAATAATTGAGGGACGAGTCAAGAATATAGAATTGAAAGATATCTTACCACATTCACTTGGAGTTCTCGATGACGATGGGCAGTTCGTGCCTATTATCGAGCGTGGAACAACATATCCAGAACTTTCCACCAGGATGTTCACAAACTCCCGCGACAATCAGAGTGATGTCACCATAAAGGTTTTGCAGAAAAGAGAAAACCATTTCATTGAGTTGGGAGATTTTCAGTTCACTTCGAGCAAAATCTGGCAGAAGGGGGAAGCGAACATAGCCGTGAGTTTTCAGATAAACAACAACGGTGTGCTCGATGTGAGCGCGGAAGATATTGATTCCGGAGAGGTTCAGGATCTGAGGATCATGAACGGTCTCGTTGGGGTTAGAGATGTTGAGATCCAGCCTCGACGCGAAGAGCTTGAAAAAAGACTTCAGGTTTTGTAAATAAGGAGGTGACGGTTGTCATGGAGAAAAGGAAACTGGAAGTGCCCGATGAATTGAAGGAAAAGAAACATGGAACGGGCATCAGGGCAAAGGAAAACGAGGAAGAACTCAAAGCAAAGAGGGAAGAAGCGAGGAAACGCGCGCAGGAGCGGGCTAGAGCTCGAACACTTGCCAAGCGTCAGGCAATGGCTGAAAGAATTTCAGGAGCAGCCGAGCAACTGCTCTCCGGGGTTGAGGAAGCGTCAGCGGCTGTTGAAGAACTATCCCGAGCAGTTGAACAGATCGCCGCGGGAGCTGAAGAGTCTTCAAGCGCGGCGGATGAATCGAGAGCCGCTGTGAATCAAATAAACAACAGCGCGGCTCAGATTCAGGGAATGGTTAAGGAGATGGTTGATAACACAAAATATTCTCAGCAGAGAGTTCAAGTGATGTCTAAAAGCGTGCAGGATCTCATTGAAGCCATAGAAGAAGGTGCCAGAAAAAACGAGGAATCCGCGAAGCTCATCAGGAATTTAGAAGAAGAATCCAACAAAATAGGGCAGATTGTGAAAACCGTCGTCATGATAGCAGATCAGACCAATTTGTTAGCGCTGAACGCCGCGATTGAAGCTGCCCGCGCTGGTGAACACGGGAGCGGATTTGCTGTTGTCGCGGATGAGGTCAGAGGGCTTGCTGAGATATCTGAAAAATCTGCGCGTGAGATCACCGATATCGTTGAGGAAATAAGAAAAGCTGTCGCGCAAACGGTTGAAGACATTCAGAAGATCGTCGAAGCTTCGAAAAATCAGTCAGATTTGGGCGCGCAGATAACTTCAGAGCTTGAGCAGATAGCAGCTCAATTCGAAGAAATGGTGCAGCATATGCTGAAAGTGCAACAGGACATGGACGAAGTTGCCAGCGCCTCAAGAGATCTGCTGGAAGCAGCAGAACAGGTGGCAAGCGGTTCAGAGCAGATCAGTTCAGCGGCTGTTGAGTCTTCCAAAGCGGTTGAACAACAGGTGAAGGCGTTTTCCGAGGTGAAGACAGCCACGCAGGAGCTGGTTGATCTCGCTGAAGAACTCAAGACCTCGACTGAAGCTGAGAAATCAAGTGAAACACTTGCCGCCGCCGCTGAAGAGCTGTCTTCCAATATCGAAGAGCTTTCCAGCGCTTCAGAACAGATAAACGCGGGACTCCAACAGCTTACCAAAGGTGCCGAGGTTCTATCAGAAGCAACAGGTAAGGGACAGCACATAGTCGAGGATCTTTCCAGAAAAATCAACGATCTGCAATCACTTATTGCATCAGACACGGAACTTCTTAAAAACCTCTCCGAAAAAATAGACGAAAACAGAAAGAGCGCCGAAAATCTAATAGAAGGAATATCCACTGCGTCACAGTCTTATAATCAAGCATCGGCGAATGTTACCTCGCTGGGAGACAAAGCGAGGCAGATCACGAAGACCGTTGATACTATAGATAAGGTAACGATTCAAACGAATATGCTCGCAGTGAACGGATTCATCGAAGCTGCCCGCGCCGGTGAATATGGAAAAGGTTTTGCGGTCGTAGCGAATGACATTAGAAGCCTTGCCAATGAATCAGGCGAAAACGCTGATCAGATAAAGGAGCTTGTCAACAATATTCAGTATCAGGTGACTCTGGTCGCGGGTGATGTGGCCGAATCTGCCAAGACGGCTGCCGGAGAGGTCACAAGAGCTAAGGAAACTACCAAGGTTGTCGAAGAAGTTGGACAGGTTTTACAGAACCTTTCTGAAAGATTTAATGCCATAGCAAACGAGGTCGAGCAGATAGCTTCAGCGATAGAGGAATCGAGCAAAGCCATAGAACAAATTAACGCCGCGGCAGAGGAATCATCTTCCGCGATAGAAGAAGCCTCCAAGGGAGCGGACGAGCAGGCTCGCGGAGTTGAGGAGCTTGCCAAAGCGATAGAAGAAATAGCTGCGGTAGCGGATGAACTGCAATCGGAAGTGGGGGTGTAAAGTATGACCACTTCTACCACCGCACAGTACGTAACGTTTGTTGTTGGTGAAGAGATATACGCTGTGCCTGTTGGTTATGTGCGAGAAATAGTTAGAACTACCAACCTTACTAAAGTTCCGCTCGCTCCTGAGTATATTGAAGGCATCGCGAATCTTCGAGGCGAAGTTCTTCCCGTTATGAGCCTTCGAAAGCGACTTGGTATGTCTCATGAAGATGTCGAAGAATCCAAAATTGTGATTCTAACCAGCGATGACAGAACACTCGGTGTCATCGTGGATAGGACAGCACAGGTGATAACAGCGGGTGAAGAACAAATACAGGAATCGGGCGCATCAAGCGAGTTTGTTTCCAATGTGATACGCGCTGACGAGGGATCTTTCTACCTTCTGCTCGATGTTGAAAAGCTTCTATCGGCTCAGGAAAAGTCAACGCTATCGAAAGCAAAGACAGCCGAAGGTGGCAAGAAACATCAGGAGTCTCAGGAACAAGCACAGCAACACGTGCAGATAGTAACATTCGAGATGGCTAACGAAGTGTACGCTTTTCGGATCGAACAAGTTCAAGAGATCATTCGCTATTCAAAGCCAACGCAGGTTCCTGACGCTCCTCCGTACGTTCAAGGTGTCATCAACTTGAGGCAAAACGTCTTGCCCATCATCGATCTCAGGGTACTGTTAAATTTACCTCAGTCTGAGATCGACGAGTTCACAAAAGTAATTGTGCTACGAGCGCAGGGTTCGCTGACAGGACTCGTTGTTGACAGAATCCGCGAAGTCCTGAGGTTAGAAGAGTCTCAGATCATGCCTCCCCCCTCTTTAACTCAACAGCAGGAGGTAAAAGAGGTCATAGGCGTCATCCGCAAAGATGAAGAAATGATAATGCTGTTGGATCCCGCGTTTGTTATTTCGGAACAGGTCTCAGAACTTGCAAAAGAAACAGGGGAGGAAGCAAGTGCAACACAGGTATCCACTGTCGAAGAAGAGCAGTACGTAGTTTTCAAAGTGGGAGATGAGGAATACGGCGTCGCTATTGAGAAAGTGCGTGAGATTAACCGAATCTCATCACTCACAAAAATACCGCGATCCCCACGCTTTCTCGAGGGTCTCATGAACTTACGAGGCGAGGTGATACCAGTCGTTGATCTCAGGAAACGCTTTGAGCTTGAAGTGAGGCAAGAGAAAGACTCCGCGGCGCGCGTAATTGTGAGCGAAATAAATGAAAAGAAGACGGGCTTCATAGTAGATTCTGTCGAGGGCGTTGAAAGGATACCAAAGCATTCGATTATGGATGTTCCTGACATGCTACTTGAGGGAGAATCAGGACGTTTCATAACAAACGTCATACGCGTTGACACCAGAGTGATCCTGGTTCTGGATATCGACAAATTGCTGACAACTTCTGAAATGCGGAGAATGGAAAGGGTTGTTCAAAAAGCAGAAGGTGAGGATAGCAAGAGCCAAGCTCAGAAAAAACAGGGACAAAAATCCAAGCAGAAAAAGAATCTCAAGCGATCTCAATGAGGTGAGCAAATGAAGATCAAGGTTCTCGTGGTTGACGATTCAGCTCTGATGCGTAAGATGCTCAAGACATTGATAGAATCCGATCCATCTTTTGAAGTTGTCGAAACGGCGAGAGACGGAGAAGACGCGGTGGAAAAAGCTCGATCAATTAAGCCGGATATCATTACCATGGATGTGAACATGCCCAAGATGGACGGCCTTACAGCAGTTCAGATAATTGTGGGGGAAGCCATCGCACCTGTTGTGGTGGTTTCCTCCTTAACGCAGGAAGGTTCTGTCACCGCTTTCGAAGCTTTAGAGCTCGGCGCTTTTGATTACGTGCCAAAGCCAGGAGGAACCGTATCTTTGAACCTTACGGCGGTGCGAGAAGAGCTTATCCAAAAGCTGAAAGCAGCCTACGTGGCTTCCCGAAATACGCGGGTTATGAGGCGTCTTTCTCTGAGCAGAAGAAAAACACGCATTACGACTCCAAAGAAGGGTATCCCGAAGAAGGGTGTAAAGCTCGATTTCCACGCGGTGGCAATTGGTATTTCGACTGGTGGACCAAAGACCATATATGACGTGTTACCGTTACTGCCTGAAAACCTGAATGCGGCGGTTTTCTTGGTGCAACATATGCCGCCCGGTTTCACCGCGCAGTATGCGCAGAGGCTGGATCTTTACTGCAAGATGAAAGTCGTCGAAGCTTCTGATGGCATGAATGTGGTTCCCGGCGTGGTCTACGTTGGCAAAAGTGGATTTCATCTGAAGCTTCGTTCGGGCGATGGCAATCTGAAAATCTGGCTTTCAAGAGTTCCAAAACACATGTTCATGCCCTCAGTGGACGTCATGATGGAATCTGTTCTGCAGTACTTCGGCAAGAAAACGATTGGTGTCCTGATGACAGGCATGGGCGATGATGGCGCGGATTCCATGGTGAAAATCAGAGAACACGGGGGTTTCACCATAGCGGAATCTGAAGAAACAGCTATTGTTTTCGGAATGCCAGCAGAAGCCATCAAAAGAAACGGCGCTAACACGGTTCTTCCATCTCACAGAATAGCAAGTCAAGTTGTGAGAAAGGTAGGGGTGAGGTGAAATGGTCAAAAAAGTTTTGGTCGTTGATGATTCACCGCTGGTGAGAAGATTGATAAAGAAGGCACTTTCTCAACACACCGATTTTTCCGTCGTTGGAGAAGCTTCCAATGGTCAGGAGGCCGTTGAACTGTATGAAAAACTTCGTCCCGACGTGATAACACTCGATGTTACCATGCCTGTAAAAGATGGTCTTCAAGCGGCTAAAGAGATACTGGATAAAGGCAGTCAAACGAAAATTCTTTTACTCAGTGCAATGGGTGATGATGACCTGCTGAAGCAAGCTTCGAGTATAGGTATCGAACACTCGCTTCAGAAACCCTTTAAGGCGAATCAACTTCTCGAGGCGCTCAATAAAATAGCCGGAGGCTGACAGGAATGGATAGAGAAGCTGCGAAGCAGATTCTACAGAGTTTTGCGAAAGCGGTGTGTAGTGTTTTTCATGACTTAACCGAGCAGGAGCTTGCTCCACAAGGGGTTGAAAAAGCCGAGAGTTTGATACTCAAGGCATCTGGAGCCGTTGTGATTCTTGGCTTCAATGGAGCTTTCTCAGGCAGAGTTTTGATCTCTATGCCCAAGGAGATGGCGAGCTTCATTCATGAGAGCCTCATGGATGAAAAGCCAAATGACGAAGATTTACTTCTCACAATCGGTGAATTTGGTAACATGGTCTCCGGCAATGCCATCACCGTTGTAAACAACATCTTTAAAGGGGCAAATGTCCGTTTGTCTCCGCCAAGCTCGTTTATGGGGGATGACCTGACGTTCTTCAATTTCAAGATGAGTGCTTTTAACATGGTTTTTAAGGCTCAAAATGGAACGCTGAGAATGAATGTTGCTCTGAGGGAAGAAAAGAGGGAATAGGATCAAT
>QNAO01000001.1 GCA_003641785.1 Thermotogae bacterium | reverse complement strand
CTTTATGAAATGAGATTGTCCCACAATTATGTTGGATTGCTCAGGTATCTTCATCTGCACAACATCAAAAGTCAAATCCATAGCATTCCCTCCTATTAATATTTTTATCCTTATCACATTATACAGAAAATACAAGAGAATATCAGCTACAAAAAGAATTTAGATGGATTTAGGAATTAAGAGTGTCAGAATCCTAATATTGCTATCTCTTCGTACTTGACCCATGTTAATTCATTGTTATAGAATGTTACAGTAACATATACAAAAAATATCATGCCTCATGCATGATGCATCATATCTTTTAAAGGGGGAGTTTTTATGAAAAGCAAGATTTTCGCTACTCTGCTTGTCTTGGCTCTTCTTACCGCGCTTTCCTTTGGTGCCATTAAGGTCGCGCTTTGTGCCCCATTCACTGGTCTTGGATCAATTCTCGGTGACTATATAAAAAAAGGAGCTAAACTGGCTGTCGAAGAAATCAATTCTACGGGCGGTGTTTTGGGTGAGCAGATAGAGCTAACAGTTTATGACACTGCAGCGAATCCAAGCACCGCTATGAACGTTGTCAGACGAGCATTGTTCAGTGACAAAGTAGTTGCTGTCTTCGGTCCCAACATGAGCAGTGCGGTTCTTGGCGTTCATCAACTCGCTCAACAGGCGAAAACTCCTATGCTCGTTGGAGCAACATCTCCTTCATTTCGTTTTACAAAAGTACACAATCCCTTCTTGTTCAGGCTCAGAGCAGACGATGATGTGAAAGTCTCACAACTGGTAAAATACGCTGTTGATGTCCTTGGAATTAAGAAACCAGGTGTTATATACGGTTCAACAGATTACTGCTTAGCTGCCTTGGATGTCGCAAAACGGGAGTTTGGAGCAAGAGGAATCGAAATAGTTGATGCCGAGCAAATAAAAGAAGGTGAGAAGGATGCTACAGGTCAGCTTCTCAAATTGAAGAACGCCGGGTTTGATGGATTAATCGGACTGACTCATGAACCCGAAGCTGCAGTCGTTGTGAAGCAACTTAGGCAGCTGGAAATTGATGTGCCAATAATAGGTTTCTCTGCCTGGGGAGTCCCGGCTTTCACAGATCTAGCCGGAGATGCTGCAATTGGAGTTTATTCTGTACAAGGGTTTAATCCAAATGATTCAGAGCTCGCAGTAAGGTCTTTTGTAGCACATTATAAATCCAAGTGGGGCGAAGAACCCAGTGATCCGGCACAAGCTTACTATGATGGAATATATCTTTTGGCAAAGGCTATAGAGATAGCCAACTCCACAGATGGAGAAAAACTCGCAGAGGTCCTGTCCAATCAACTTGAGATGTACGGAGTTCAAGGAATGCTGAAATGCGACGAACACCATAATTTCACGAGCATTTGTTACATATCACAGTTTGATGGTGAAAGCTGGACAATAATCGACAAGCTTCACTAATACCAAATTGCTCTTAGAATAATAAACCATACTTCAGGGATTTTTATGTGTTCGCCGGCCCTCTTTCCTTCAGTATAGAATCCTCAATACGAGGGTCGGCGGTTAGGTAAGAGTTTGGAGGGAAATAGATGGAAACAAAGGATATTCTTCAGAATTTGGTCAGTGGAATCGCCATAGGATCTACATACGGATTAATAGGATTAGGAGTTGTGTTTTTGTGGCAAAGCATCGAGCGAATCAATTTTGCAAATATAAGTTCTGCGATGCTCAGTGCGTATCTTTTCTACACATTTTACTCAGAAATTGGCATGGGTTTCTTCATTTCCTTCGTTTTGTCTGTTGGAATTGTTGCTCTTTATGGGTTGGGTCTTAGATATCTTATACATGAACCTATTACAAAGCGGGGCGGTGGGAGACTTGAGTTTGTTGTTGCCACTCTCATGATTTGTGTTCTTTGGCTTAATGTAATAATAGTTTTCTACGGTGGACTTCCAAAACCATTCCCACCAGTTTTTGGAAAAGCTACAGACTTCGTCAGATTTGCAGGAGTAAGTCTACCCGTTGTATATTTTTACATATTCCTCGTTGTAGCTATACTGATGGCGTTTCTACATTTCCTTCTTAGAAAAACACTAGTGGGTAAGAGTTTGAGAGCGACCGCTCAAAATAAGGAAGTGGCACAACTTATGGGAGTTAACGTGAACCTGACAACATCTTTAGCATTCATGTTATCTACCACTGTAGTTGGCATTGCAGGCATTTTATTGGCCCCGATATACTTTGTATCATTAGAACTTGGTGGAGGAAGTATCGGTATAAAGGGTTTTTCTGCAGCAGTCATGGCGGGACTCATTGATCCGTATGGTGCAGTAGTTGGAGGAATTCTTCTTGGAATCATTGAAAACTTTTCCACACTTTTCATCTCATCAACGTACCGAGACGTTATCTCGTTTCTAATTCTTGTAGCTGTCCTTATTTTCAAACCTAAAGGTATCTTTGTATGGTCACTGCATAGGGATTAAGGAGGGTTTTCATTAATGCGAGTCGTCAATTGGAAAAAGATATTACTGATTATCGCCTTGGCACTGGTTGTTGTTTATCCATTTTTAGATAAGAATGATTACAGGCTGTACTTAGCTAACAGGGCTTTGATACATTCTATTTTGGCATCCGGACTTGTTTTCTTGACTGGCTTTGCAGGCCAAATATCCCTTGGACAAGCTGGTTTTTATGCAATAGGTGCATACACTTCAGCGTATATCACGACAAGATTGGGAATGCCGATAATTCTGGGAATAGTGTGCGGAATTCTGTTGAGTCTTGGGGCAGGACTTATCTTAAGCATACCTTCTTTCAAACTTAAGGCATTTTTCCTCTCTCTTGTCACCATTGCATTTGGTCAAATTGTTTATGTACTTATTTTGAACCTGCAGTCGATTACTGGTGGTCCGTATGGTTTCTTTGGCATTCCCCCAATGAAAGTTGGGCAATACTATTTCGACAACAAAGGTTATTACTACACCTTTTTAATAATACTTGTTTTGGTAATACTAATTATATACAGAATAAAGAATTCTTACCTGGGAAGATCAATGTTTGCGATAAATGATGATGTCATAGCTGCGGAAGTCTGCGGAATAAATTCAAAGCAGTCCAAAATATTTGCTTTTGCCCTCTCTGCTTCACTCGCCGGTTTAGCTGGTTCACTATACGCACATTTAGCAGGTTTCCTTAGTCCAGAGCCTTTCACATTTTTTGAATCATCAAACTTTGTAGCTATGGCAGTTGTAGGGGGGCTAAGAAATATCTTGGGAGGTACAATTGGTGGTGTAATTCTCACGTTTTTGCCGGAATTTCTGAGATTCAGGGGCTGGGAGAACTACTACTTGATTGTTACTTCTTTGACCGTGGTTCTTGTGGTCGTTTTCATGCCGAACGGCTTAGGAAATATTATTTTCAAACTTTTTAGAGGTAAAACACACAGCCATGCGATTCACAAGGAAATTACAACCCTGAGGAAAGAAAAAGAAGGTGGCACAAAGTGATACTTCAGGCAAAGAACCTGACCAAGGTATTTGGTGGTGTTATAGCAAACAAAGAGATCAATTTGAACGTTGAAGAAGGTACCGTAACAGCTTTAATAGGGCCAAATGGTTCTGGCAAAACCACCTTTATAAACCAGGTATCAGGCGTTTTGAAACCAACCTCAGGGCAAATACTATTTAAGGATAAGGACATAACTTCCCTTGAGGCACATGACATATCACGCATAGGGATTGCTAGAACCTTTCAAAAGATACGTCTTTTTGAAAAACTTACAGTGATAGAAAACGTGTTGGTCGCAAGACGGAAATTCTTTAAATGCGGCTTTCTTGATATAGTCTTCCACACAAAGAGGTTAAAAAATGAAGAGAAAGAGCAGCTAGATATTGCACTTAATCTCCTGCAAAGACTTGGTCTTGCAGATGAAGCTTGGAAAATGCCGGGAGAGCTTCCTTATGGAAAAAGAAGAGCTCTTGAGATAGCAAGAGCACTCGCCCTGGAACCGAAGCTGCTTTTACTCGATGAACCCGCTGCAGGGATGACAAGAAACGAATTTGCTTCAATCATAGATATCATACAAAAGTTGAAAGAACAGGGCATAACGATGCTTTTGGTAGAACACACTATGGCTTTCATCAGAGAAACTTCAGACAAAGTATATGTGTTGAATTTTGGCGAAGTAATTGCGGAAGGAACTTTTGAGGAAATGGAACATGATCCCGCTGTCGTAGCTGCCTACCTCGGGGAGGAATCCGTGTGAGTCTCTTAAAAATTAGAAATCTGGCGGTAAGTTATAACGGAATTCCAGCTTTGAAGAAAGTAAGTTTTGAAATCAACAAAGGAGAAGTAGTTTCTGTTTTAGGACCAAATGGGGCTGGTAAAACAACCCTTCTGAGAGCCATATCAGGATTAGTGAAATGTGAAAAAGAAAGCGAAATTCTTTACAAGGGGAAGAACATTGTCGGTCTACAAGCTTACAAGATAGCAAGGATGGGTATAGCCCATGTTCCTGAGGGCAGACAGGTCTTCCCTGATTTATCAGTGCAAGAAAATCTTGAAGTGGCAAGTGTATTAACAAGCCTCAACAGGAGATCAGGAAAGATTCAAAAAGTGTATGAGCTGTTTCAAGAACTCAACAGCAGGAAAAACCAACCCGCAGGAACCCTCAGTGGCGGAGAGCAACAAATGCTTGCCATTGGTAGAGCTCTTGTTTCAGATTCGGAGTTGATCATGGTTGATGAGCCTTCCATGGGTCTGGCACCAGTTATAATCTCAAGAATCTTCAAGACTCTCCGCCAAATCGTTCAGGAACAGAATCTCACGTTGCTCCTTGTGGAACAAAATGCCAAACTCTCCTTACCTTTGAGTGATAGAATATACGTTCTTTCCCAAGGGAGAATCGTTTTAAGTGGTACGGTTGACGAGGTAAAAGACAGTGATCTCATAAGACAAATGTATTTCGCCAGGGAGTGAATTAAAAGCATGCTCATTGAACTACGTTATAACCAGAAAGAATTGCTAACTGTAAGATTAAAAGACAATCCGACGAGTGTGAAAGAATTGGAAAGTTCCGGTAGTTTCATACCTCAAAGGCAGCTTGACGAAGAATTGAGAAAAAACATCACCATGGAGAAACTCAAGATGTTACTGGATTTGAAGAAACCGGTGGTTGTGGTTGTTGATGATCAAACGAGAAAAACCCCTGTAAAGGAAGCACTGCGTCATTTATGGTTTAACTTTAGTAAACTTGGATTCAGCCGAAATCAGATAACAATCCTCGTTGCAAACGGCACCCACCGCTTTATGACGGACGTCGAAATGAAAAGCAAACTCGGAGATTTTCCGCAGGAATTCCATGTGGAACAACACAACTGTTACAAACAAAATAGTTTAGTTGCAAGCAAAGATGGCATACCAATATATCTGAACAACACCCTTCTGAAATCATCGAATGTAATTGGAATCGGTTCCGTACTGGCTCACAAGTTCTCAGGTTGGTCAGGTGGGAGCAAAATAATATCTCCGGGGGTATGTGGATATGAAACAGTGTTTTTATCACATAAACGATCTGCTCTTCAAGAAATTGTCAGTCCTGGACAAAAGCAAAACTGGTTTAGAACATTTATTGATTACGTGGGAAGAGTGGCAAACCTCAAGTTATTGATAAATTTTGTCATGGGAGCATCAGGCCCTTTATCTGTGTTTGCTGGTGAACCTCAAAAGGTTTTTGATCAAGCTGTACGAGAAGCCAAAAGGTTTCTTTGTCATAAACTAGAAAATAAATACGACGTGACCGTTGTCTCAGCTTATCCATCGACTAAGGACTTATGGCAAACAGGGAAGTCATTTTATTTAGGTGATCTCACCACCAGAGATGAAGGTCATATTATTGTTGTGTCGTCTCTTGAAGATGGTCTTGGGGACCATCCCAAGTTTGCTGAATTCCTTAGTTATGATCTAAGAGACTTGGAAGCGATTATTGATCAAGACTCAGTTGAAGATCCACTTGCTATTGTGGCAGCTATAGCAGTGAAAAGAATCACTCTTAAGAAGAGAATAACTGTGGTTACAAAAGAAAATAATATTCCCTGTATTAATATCAAAAACTTTGAGATTGTGCCCACATTTCCCGAGAAAATCTTGAAAAACAGAAGTGTTGTGATACTCAAAGATTCTTATGTGTTACCAGTTGTTGAGGAGGGGAGCAAACAATGAATATTAGGGAAATCAACGAGATGAAGCTGTTAGGAACACCCTATTTTGATAACTCGCGATGGGTCTCTCCAATGAATTTCATGTCGGAAGCCAGTTACAAGAATTTCCCCAGTAAAATAAAGATCCATGACGTCACCCTGAGAGACGGAGAACAGACCTGTGGACTCGTCTGGCGAGAGGATGAAAGAGTACGAATTGCATTGGCACTCGATGAACTTGGTGTTTCAAGTATAGAAGTGGGAATGCCAATCGTCTCAGAGGAAAACATGAGAGCTATCCAACTCCTCTCATCAATGAATCTGAAGGCGGATATCGTTGCATTCGCAAGGGCTTTGAAAAAGGATCTTGATGCATCTGTTGAGTCAGGAGCCTCTCGCGTGATAGTAGAGCACGCTGTGAATCCCTATCTCAATGAATATGTGTACAGGGTTTCTAAGGAAGAATTGATAAATAGAGTTGTAGAGAGCATTCTGTACGTGAAAGACTTAGGAATTCGCGCCACATTTATGGGATGGGATACAACTCGCTCTTCTGTAGACTACGTGCTGGATGTTTTCTCTGAAGTAGCAGCTAAGGCTAATCCAGAGAGTGTCGTTTTTGTCGATAGTTTTGGGGTTGCTACTCCATTCGCAATCAACTTTATATTTAGAAAGCTTAGGGAAAAGATACCACAAGAAGTGGAACTGGAGTTTCACGTCCACAATGAGTTTGGATTAGCAATGGGATCTGTTCTTGCAGCAGTAGCTGGTGGAGCAAGAGTCATCCACTCATCAGTAAATGGGCTTGGAGAAAGAACTGGTAACGTAGCCACGGAACAGGTTGCAGCGGCATTTCAACTTTTACTCAACGTTGATACTGGGGTCAACCTTAACAAAATATGGCGCGTTTCAAAGCTGGTTCAAGATATAGCCAAGTTATCACCAGGTTATAATGCACCGGTTGTCGGCGAGCGTCTGTTTTGGGTGGAGTCGGGCATAGTTGTGGACGCCATGAGAAAACTAAACAAAGTCGGTCTTGAACCTGCAATGAGTCCTTATATGCCCATTTTAGTAGGAAGAGAAGGTCCGGTTGTCAAGCTAGGAGCCTTCAGCGGTAGTGCCAGTGTTGAACTGTTTCTTGAGTCTCAAAACATTTCAGCCACACCAGATGAAATAGAGAAGATTACAGAGCGTATCAGAAAAGAAGGAAGAATAAGAAAGACTGTGTTAGATGAATCGGAGGTTCTGAGAATAGTCAAAAGCATTTTGGGGTGAGAGAATGAGGAAAATTCTAGTCATAAACCCTGGATCAACTTCAACGAAAATCGCCGTATTCTTCGACAGAAAAGAAAAGATAAGAAAAACCATATATCATGAAGATGACACGCTTTCAAAACCTCTATTTCCAACGCAATATGAAATAAGAAAAAAGAACGTCCTTGAGTGTCTGCGTAAGCATGAATTTTCACTCCAGGAATTCCATGCTGTAGTCGCTCGTGGAGGAAGATTAAAGCCTGTGAAATCTGGAGTCTACAAAGTGAACGAGGAAATGGTGGAGCACGCAAGAAACGGCCTGCAAGGACAGCATCCGGCAAATATCGGCGTCGTTCTTGCCTGGGAATTTTCTCAGCAATTTGGGGGAGAACCATTTACAGTTGATCCTATAAGCGTTGATGAGATGGCTGAAATTGCCAAGATCACTGGATTAAAGGAAATCAAAAGGAATTCTCTTTCACACGCGCTGAATATGAAAGCAGTTGCCAAGAAAGGCGCCGAAGATTTGCAAAAGCCTTATGAGTCGTGCCGATTCATAGTTATTCATATGGGTGGAGGCGGATCAATAAGTGCCCATCTTGATGGAAAGATGGTGGATCTATATAACAGCGATAAGGAAGGACCTTTCGCTGTGGAAAGAGCTGGAAATATGCCGAGCTTGGATTTGTTCGATTACATTGAAAGAAACAAGCTGATTCAAGAGGAGATCACACACGTGTTGACACATGAGGCTGGCCTTTATTCCCATTTTGGCACCAGGAATATGAGTGATATCGAAAAAATAGCCAAAAGAGAGGCTGACAAAGCCCTTATTCTGGAAGCATACGTCTACAATGTGAGTAAATATGCCTGCAGCCTTTTGCCTATCTTTCAGGGAGATTTGGATGCAATTCTTGTGACTGGAGGTGTGTCCAAGAATCAGCTTGTTAGAAAGCTTTTAGAAAAGTATCTTTCCTTTGCCGGAAAAATAATGTGGTATCCCGGAGAATTTGAGATGGAAGCCCTGGCTTTGAACACACTTGATGCTATTGAAGGGAAGTTGGATATATATGAGTATTAAATGTTTTGCCGAGCTTAAGCAGAAAGCTCTTGAAATCAATGAACAATTTAAAGTGGTCGGAATATGGCCTGATGTAGAGACAATCAAAACAGCAGAGCAAGCTAAAAACATTGGATTGGCAGATTTTACCTTTGTTTTTCATGAGAAGATTCCAGGTTTTCCCACCATCGTCGTCCCAAACCCACAGATAGCTCTGGAGACAGGAATTGACCTTGTTATTCGAAATGAAGTTGATACTCTGATGAAAGGGCTTATCAATACCAGCTTGTTCCTGAAAGTGTTGATAAAGTCCAAATTGATAAAGGGTTGGGTGAGTCACACTTCTGTCTTGGAGATTCCCAATCTCGACAAACTCATAATAGTAACTGATGGAACAGTAACTCCAAATCCTTCTATCGAGCAAAAGATCGAAATTATCAAAAACGCCGTACTGTGCGCCAAGGTTCTTGAGATCACGATGCCCAAGGTTGCCCTTCTTTCAGCAAACGAATGGATCACCCCCAACCTCAGTTCAACATATGATGCAGCACTGATCACAAAAATGTTCGAAAGAGGGCAGATAGAGTGCGAGGCACTTGTAGACGGTCCTGTATCTGTGGATTTAGCACTCAGTGAGAAGTCTGCTTTGAAAAAAAGGGTCGCTCTTAGATTCGATCCTCCCGCAGATATACTTATGGCTCCTGACCTCGAATCTGCCGCATTTCTCATAAAATCCGCAGTCTACATAGGAAAAGTCAGTGTTGCCGGAGTCTTGTGGGGAATGATGAGTCCTGTAGTTCTCACATCACGTTCTGATAACTGCGGATCTCGAGTAATATCACTGTGTATTGCAAAAATTGCAAGGGGGGTGATCGATAGTTGAAGCTGTCACATGTGTGGGTGGACTCAAACTTACCGGCCAGTGGAAGAATAACAGGAATTCGTGAGAATTTGGATAAAACTCTTGAAAAGCTCCAAATTCTGAAATACAACGGTATAGAGGTTATGATTGGAAATCCGTTCAATTTTGATGTTAAAAGTTTTCAGAAAATATTGGACAAATACAATCTTCAAACAAGTCAGTTATGTACAGGAGAATTCTGGGGAACATACAATTTATGCCTTAATGATCCCCAAGAAAAGAACAGAAGAGAGGCTCTTCGTTGGGCTTTTAAAACTGTAGACATCGCAGAAAAACTGAAGTGCAGTGTTAATGTAGGAAGATTCAGGGGAAAAATATGGAACAATGAAAACCAAGACTCTGTTGAAAGAATGTTTGAAGCTTTCATTTCCCTCGATAAATATGCGCTGGAACATGGTGTCTGGATACTTTTAGAGCCTCTCAAACCAAACGTCTGCGATACTCTAAATACATTAAAAGATTCTTTAGACGTGATCGAAAGTTTGGGGTTACAAAGCACGGGAATAATGCTGGATACCGACCACACTGATCTCGTGCATGAAGAACAGTGGATAGAAAAGCTAAATCTTTTCTATGTTCATCTTTCAGACACAGATCATCTGCCACTTGGAAAGGGAAGAATTCCCTTTGAACGTTACTTCTCGATCCTCCGGAAACATCGCTATGAAGGGTACCTAAGTGTGGAAACTTTTTGCTGTGAACTTCAGTGTATTGAAGAATCGAATTCTTTTCTATCAAAACACCTTTTAGTTGAGGGAGATGGAAATTGGATATGGAGAAGCTCAGAAAACTGAACATTTTGGGAGCAGATAATCAAGTTTATAACGTAATAAAGGATTCTATCGTAACACTTCGTCTGAAACCAAATCAGTATTTGAACATCCGAGAAATAAGTCAGCAGTTAGGCACTAGTATAACACCTGTACGAAGTGCTCTTCAGAGGCTGGCTAATGAAGGTCTAGTGATTGCCAAGCCACGGATAGGCTTTTTTGTAAGTGGTATAGACGAAAATCAGGTGAAGAATCTCTTCGCCGTGAGAAAATCCTTAGAATTGTTAGCGTTAGAGAATTCTATAAACCGTATTGATAGTGAGGCTATTTCTGAGATAATATTCAAGCTAAGGTCCGCTTTGAACGATCCTGAAAAGACCATATCATCCCCCCCCTATGATCTCGATTACAAGTTACATGATCTGATCATTTCTTCCTACCCCAATCCATATTTGCACCGCATGTTCAGCCAGCTGTTTTCTTTGATAACGAGAGCTAGAAATGTAATACGGGTTTGCCTTCCCCCCAGTGAGAAAGAATGGATACTCCGGGAAGCACAGCAACACCTCGAAATTGCGGAGCAAATCTTTATGAGAAATCTTTCAAAGGCAAGAGAATCCCTGGATAGACATATAGAAGCAAGCTGCGAAATGATATGTAAGCTCCTAAAAGAGATAGAAAGCAAAGGAGAGATGTCGTTGTGAAAAAAAGAGCTCTGATAATGAACGACTTAGATAATGTCGTTACGGTACTTGAAGATGTAAAAAAGGGTGAAACCATATGCTTTAAGGTTGCCGGAAGTAATAGGACTGTGAAGGCAATTCAGTCGATAGCAAGAGGACACAAAATAGCTATTAAGACTATTGAACGTGGTGAAAAGGTAATAAAGTATGGGGTTCCTGTAGGATACGCAATGACGCATATAGGTGTTGGGGAGCATGTTCATGTGCACAATACTGCAAGTTTGAGAACCGAAGGGGTGAAATAGATGAATATAAGAGCTTATGTCAGAGCTGATGGGAGAATTGGCATTAGAAACAAAGTTATTGTTCTTCCATCAGTTGCCTGTGTTAACAACGTTGCATTTGCTATAGCCCAGAGAGTCAAGGGAGTCGTTAATATAAGGCACGAGGTTGGATGTGCTCAAGTGGGTGACGATTTCCGACAAACTTATAAAACACTTGTCGGAATAGGCTCTAATCCGAATGTAGCAGGAGTTCTTGTTCTCGGTCTGGGATGCGAAAGAGTTATTCCACAAGAACTTGCCCACGATATATCAAAAAGCAACAAACCTGTGGAGTGTCTTATCTTACAAGAAGAAGGGGGCACGACAGACACAATCTCGAAAGGAATAGATATCCTTTCTGAGATAACGCAAAAGATCCAGCAGGAGCGTCAGGAAGTGACTATTTCTTCACTGAAAATAGCTGTGGAATGTGGAGGATCTGATTACACTTCAGCGCTTGCAGCAAATCCTGCTATTGGTTACGCAGTGGACAAATTATGCGATATGAAAGCTAAAATTGTGATCTCGGAATTAATAGAACTAATAGGAACAGAAAACTTTTTAGAAAAAAGATGCCAAAACCCTGAAATTGCCTTAAAGCTGAGAAAAGCTATAGAGAGAGTGGCTGAGGAAAGCCAGAAGTATACACGGGATGAATTGGAAGCAAACTTGATCCCAAACAACATTTCACCAGGAAACGTACGTGGTGGAATAACCACAATAGAGGAGAAATCACTTGGAGCCGTTTCAAAAGGGGGTTACCAATGTCCTATAATGGGTTTTTTATCTTACGCTGAAAAAGTTCCAGATGTTGAGGGCCTATATGTAATGGACACTCCAAGCTATGATATTGAATCATTAACAGGAATGGTAGCAGGAGGGTGTACACTGGCACTGTTTTCCACAGGATTGGGAACACCTGTTGGGAACCCGATTGTCCCTGTCATAAAAATAACGGGTAATGATAAAACAGCAGCACGAATGCGAACAGACATCGACGTTGACGTTTCTGATGTGTTGACAAAATCGAGAAGCCTTGAAGAAGCTTCGGAAAAGATCATAAAGGAGATTATCGAAATAGCTTCTGGTAAGCCATCAAAATCGGAGATTTTGAATTACTCAGATATTGGAATCAATCGGATCGGGCCAAGGCTATGAGAATAGCAGTTCTGGTGAAGCAAGTACCCGCAACAGAAGACGTCAAAATCGACAATAAAAAAGGAACTCTCATTAGAGAAAAAAGTGAAGTCGAAACAAACCCGACAGACTTGACTGCTATTTCTCAGGCAGTGAGAATAAAGAAAACCATCGGAAAAGGTGAAGTAGTTGCCATATCGATGGGGCCTTCAAGCGCTATTAAAACATTGCGCGAGGCGCTTTCGCTTGGCTGTGATAAGGCTTTTTTGATCTCTGATAGGATCTTCGCTGGATCTGACACTTTGGCAACCGCAAAAGTACTAAGTCGTGCACTGCAACAGTTAGGTCCTTTCAAAATCATTCTTGCTGGAAACAAGTCTTCCGATGGAGAAACAGGACAAGTTGGACCATCGGTAGCTATGCAACTTGGCCTATGTTTCACTACTTATGTGACCAGTATAGAAAAGGTGACAGATGACTTCATCGTTATTAGAAGACTTACAGAAACCGAGTACGAAAGAATAAAACTAAAGTTGCCCGCTCTCTTGACAGTTACAAAACAAGTATGTGAACCAGATCTGCCATCCTTGAGAAACAAGATTCGTGCCCTTGAACTAAAGATACCGATACTAAGAGCCACCGATCTCGGAATAGCAGATAGCGAAGTAGGGCTCAAGGGTTCACCAACTAAAGTGATGAAAATTTTTCGTCCCAAGATTTTCCGGAAAGGAAAGATTATAAAGGTGGGGAATGTGAGGAAAGCAGTCAAAGAGATTCTCCTATTCCTTGAAAAACAAGGGGTATCAAGTCAATGGTAAAGCAAGAACATACTGATAGTATCTGGATATTATGTGAAATTAAGGAAGGCAGAATAATTGAAGCATCCTATGAAACAATATCACGGGCAGTGCTTCTCTCTCGTAAGAAGAAGGCAAAACTTTGCGCATTAGCACTTGGATATAACATTGAAAGAAGAGATCTTCAGGGACTAATAGAAATGGGAATAGACGAAGTATACTACTCAGATGATGTTCGCTTTGCACACTCCTTGCCTGATGATTATGTTCAGATCACTATAAGCGTATTGAAGAAACATAAACCCGACATTTTCATCGCAGCTGCAACTACTTTTGGAAGAACGGTAATGCCAGCCATAGCTGCAGGTCTCAACACGGGGTTAACGGCTGATTGTACAGACCTTGACATTGATTGTAAGAAGGGGCTTATGATTCAGGTGCGACCAGCAATAGGTGGAAACATAATGGCAGTGATTGAAACACCTCTTCACAGACCACAAATGGCCACAGTTCGAACTAATTTGGTATCTCTTCCCAACAGAACTCCAAATCGTAGAGGAAAGATCAAGAGAATAAACTTCTTCTCTTCAAAGAACAGTGAACCGTGCAGTGAATGGTTGGATTCAACTAAGATTGGTTCAAAAATGCCCTTAGATAAGGCAGAGATCGTTGTTGCGGGAGGAAGAGGGTTGAGAAAAGCAGAGAATTTTTCACTTATTCGTAAACTGGCCGATGAATTAGGAGCCGCTGTAGCAGCTTCCAGAGCAGCAGTTGATATGGGGTGGGTAGATTATCATCACCAGGTAGGACTATCTGGAAAAACAGTAACCCCAAGAGTGTACATCGCCATAGGCATTTCTGGTGCCGTTCAACATCTTGCGGGAATATCTTCCGCAAAATCAATTGTCGCAATCAATAAAGATCCCTCCGCAAATATATTTAAGATTGCTGACCTTGGAATTGTGGGCGATCTGTTTGAAATAGTTCCTAAACTTCTACAGGAAATAAGGAAGGCGAAAGGACGAAAAAGATGAGCAAAAACACGTATAACAGAGTGACAACATCGTTTGTCAGCGACCTCAAAAAAATTTTGCCAATGCAGGCAATTGTTTATGATGATCCAGAAGAGTTGGAAGCTTACTCAAAGGATGAGTCCGGCTCAGAAAGAAGTCTTCCAGAAGTCGTAGTAAAGCCATCAACTGCTGATCAGGTTTCAGAGGTAGTGAAGCTTTGTTGTAAGCACCACATACCCATAACTCCCAGAGGAGCGGGAAGTGGGTTAAGCGGTGGGGCTATCCCAATTCATGGTGGTCTTGTGTTGAGTTTGGAAAAGATGGACAGAATACTGGAGATCGATGAAAACGACATGATCGCTGTTACGGAAGCAGGAGTTGTGACAAACATTCTTTGCCAGGAAGCAGCTGCGAAACGCTTATACTATGCTGGATACCCAATGAGCGTTGAAACAAGCTTCATAGGAGGAAACGCTGCCACAAATGCTGGTGGAAGTAAAACACTCAAATATGGCAATACCGCAAAACATATTTTGGGTGCTGAGGTGGTTTTTCCGAATGGTGAAACGCTCGTGTTGGGTGGGAAGAGGCGAAAGGATTCCAGTGGTTACAATTTGTTGCAGACCCTGATTGGATCTGAAGGCACTCTGGGCATTTTCACCAAGCTTTACCTTAATTTGATACCTCATCCAGGGAAGATAGTGGACTTGCTGGTACCGTTTCGCCAACTAAATGAAGCGCTCGAAGCTGTGTTCAAGGTAATGACCTTGAACACAGCTTCGAGCGCTTCATTTAG